>JBEKZN010000265.1:0-3554 GCA_049509815.1 Opitutales bacterium | reverse complement strand
CGGTGATCAACAGCGCGCTGGTCTCGGGATTGAGCGGACCATTCAGCGTGAGCGTGGGGGACGGGGATGTCTATGTCGCGAACTATGGCAATAACACCATCGGCGCCTACAACGCCACCACGGGCGCGGAAGTCAACAGTTCGCTGGTAACGGGGTTGGACGGTCCCACCGGCGTGGCAGTGTGGGACGGATACCTCTTTGTCGCGAACAACAGCGGCCAATCCATCGGCGAATACAATGCCACCACGGGGGCGATCATCAATGCGTCATTCATCACGACGGGATTGAATTATCCAACCGACGTGGCGGTCGCGAACGGCGACCTGTATGTCACGAACAACAACGCCAATTCCATCGGCGAATACAACGCCACGACCGGCGCGGTGATCAACACTGCACTGGTGACGGACTTGAGCTCGCCCTACAGCCTTGCGGTGGTGGCGGTGCCCGAGCCGGCGGAGGCGGGAGTGCTGGCGGGAGTTTGGGCCGGTTTGGTGGCGATTTACGCGGTGTGGCGGAAGCGGCAGACGGTCAAGCTGACGGTGTAGCGGCGAGATTCGTGGCTGGAAGCTTGATTTGGCACAAAAATTATGGAGTGTGTGAAATCCAGGTAGCGGAAATAATGTGATAAGCAAGGTTCGCCAAAAGAGCGAACATCAGCACGAGAAACGCCAAACGTGCAGATAATGCCGAGGTTCTTTTCCTGAATTTCATTGCAGGATTCTCTCGATGGCAGCACGCAGGGCGGGGTAGTCGCGGGTGACGGGAAAGTGGGGGTTGGCGGCGGCGAAGGCGTCGGTGGGACGAAAAAGGATGCCGTGGTGGGCGGCCTGGAGCATGGCGAGGTCGTTGTGGGAGTCGCCGGCGGCGATGACCTCGTAGTTGAGCGAGCGGAAGGCTGCAACGGCGCGGCGTTTTTGGTCGGGCTGGCGGAGGCGGTAGCCGGTGATGCGGCCAGCGGGCGCGGCGACGAGTTCGTGGCAGAGGAGCGTGGGCCAGCCGAGCTGGCGCAGGAGGGGCTGGGCGAATTGTTCGAAGGTGTCGGAGAGGATGATGAGTTGCGAGCGGGTGCGGAGCCAGTCGAGGAATTCGCGCGCGCCGTCGAGGGGGCGGAGCGAGCCAATGACCTCCTGGATGGCGGGCAGGGTGATGCCGTGGCGGTCGAGGAGTTCGAGCCGGTAGCGCATGAGCTTGTCGTAGTCGGGTTCGTCGCGGGTGGTGCGGCGCAGTTCGGGGTGGCCGGTTTTTTCAGCGACGGCGATCCAGATTTCCGGGACGAGCACGCCTTCGAGGTCGAGGCAGACGAGGTGCATGGCAAAGGCTGGAGCGTTTGCGGTTAGGGCGGTGGCGTCAACCCTACAGGCGCGGCCGGCGCGTAGGGGGTGAGGCGGTCGAGTTCGCCGTCGGGCTTGAGCCAGGCCTGCCAAAGGTGGCGGGTGGGGTAGTAGCGGGCGACGGTGGCGTCGAGGGCCGGCCCAAGGCTGCGAGCGAAAATCACGGGCTGGGCGTCAATGTCGGGGCCGTTGTAAACCCATTCGGCGAAAGTGGGCTGGCCTTCGGCGGGCATGACGAAGACGACGTGGCCGCGATGGTCGAGGGCGGACTGGTCTTCCAGATTGCCGGTGAGGACGAGGCGATCGAGGGTCCAGGGCGGAGGGAAGGTGCCGCGCGCGGTTTGGTGGATGAGCGTGGCGACGGCCCAGGCGACGAGCACCAGTCCGAGCCAGCCGGGTCGCAGCCGCCAGCCGCGCCAGCGGAAGGCGCATAATCCGCGAAAGCCGAGGGCGATCAACACGGCAAGCGGGGCGGCCCAGGCGGCGGCATAATGTTGGAAGCCGAAAAAGCGCACGGTGAGCATCATGGCGAACAGCGAGGCGAAGCTGGCCAGTGCCCAGCGGCCGGCGGGTCGCCGCCAGGCTTGGCTGCCGAAAATGGCCCAGACCAGGCCGAGGCCAAAGAGGCCCGGAAGGTAAAATCCGGCGAACAGCGGCAGGACGGTGGAGAAGTCGTAGCGCAATAAGTCAGCGAGGCTGACATTTGGCTGGTTGAGCAGGCCGGCGTCGAAGCGGTGCAGCTGGTAGGTGATTTCCGGATGGCGGTTGCGGGGCGCGGGGCCGGGGGTGTCCCAGACGAACAAGCCGACGTCGGGCATGACCTCCTTTTCGTAGAGCTGGTGGGGAAAAGTGAGTGCGTCGCCGGTGACGGCGCGGTTGTAAATGAGCAGAAAGACCAGCGCGGCGATGAGGGGTGCCGCACCGACCATGGCCCAGCGAGTGAGTACAACGCGCGACGTGCCGGCGTGGATTTCACGCGCGAAGCGGGCGAGCATCACGAGAGCGGGGATGAGGCAGAACCAGAGGCCCTCGTAGGGACGGGTGAGCGCCATGATCGCGGCGCCGACAGCGGCCCAGCCGGCGGAGGAGGCGCTCGGACGGCGGACGAAACGCAACATGCCGCCGAAGACGAGCATGCCCGCCAGCGCGAACAGGCTGCCGCCCCAGTAGGTACGGCCCCAGTAAGTCAGTGCGCCCCATTGCCAAGCCGCGAGCAGGCCACCCAAGGCGGCCCACGTGGCGGGCGCGACGGCGCGAAGCATCCAGGCGGCGGCGACGGCGAGCAGGCCGATGGTGACCCACACGCCGAAAATCGGATGGCCCATCAGGAAACCGGCGGCGAGTTGCAGGGATTGGCCGGGCGGGTATTTGGAGGCGTAGGTGGGTTGCTGGAGGACGTGCAGGGTCTGGAAAAACGGGGCGAGCGGGTGGGGCGGGTTGGCAAGGCGGCCGTCCAGGAAAGTTTGCGCGCCGAGCAGGTAGGCGAATTCGTCGTACTCGTGCGGCAGAATGATGCCGGCACGCATGATGGGCAGAAGCGAGGCGAGGATGCCTGCAAGAAAGAGGATGGGGTAAAGGAGGAGCGGGCTGGCGGCGAGATGGCGCCAGAATTGCAGGACCGGCCTGGACAAGCGCGGCATGGCGGTCAGTGCGCCGGCGGGGAAGACGACACGGGTGGCGTGTAAATGAGGCGGAATTTGTCCCGGCTGAAGCGGCCGTTTTCATCGGTTTTCAAAATCCAGTGGTCGTAATCGGGAAAGGCGGCGAAGAGCTGCTGGTCGCGCACCGGACCGTAGGAGCGGGCCCACAGGACGGGTTGGGCGGCGGGGTCGGGGGAGTTGAAGACCCATTCGTCGTGCGGGTTGTGGCCGGGCGGGTAGAGGACGGCGACGAGCTGGCGGTGGCCGGTTTTTTCGAAGCGCTTGGTGAGTTGATCGGTGAGCGCGAGACGGTCGATGGCCCAGGCGTAGGGCGCGCCCTGCCAGCCGGGGTAGCCGCGGTTGAGCACGCCGAGGACGGCCTGGGCCGGCTGGGCGAGGAGCAAGGCGGCGGCGAGGGTAAACGACAGGCAGCGCCAGCGGCGCATCCCGGCGCAGGCATGGCGCGCGCCCTGAATCAACAGCACGAGGATGGGCGCGGTCCAGGCCGCGGCGTAGTGGGGGAAGTTGTAGTAGCGCAGGATGACGAACGGCACGATGAGGAAGGCGAGGCTGCCGAGCG
>JBEKZN010000264.1:0-3572 GCA_049509815.1 Opitutales bacterium | reverse complement strand
GCATCCTCCTGCTCTCGCTCGTCGTCGCGCCCATCGTCGCCTACAGTTTGCCGCATCCCGAAGGCGTCTTTAACACCTTCGCCCGCTGCGACGCCCTCGCCTGGGGCGTCTTGCTCGCTCTGGCCGCCCGCAACGCCCCCCTCTGGGCCGCCTTGCTCCGCCAACACCGGCTTCTTCTCGGTGTCTGGATCGCCGTCGCCCTCGCCGCCTGGCTGTGGCCCCTAACCAATCTCGAAACCGTCGGCCTCTACGACAGCCTCCAAAATATCTCCTGGACCCTCCTGCTATTTCTCACTCTCAGCCTTCCCCACAACTGCTTCCAGCGTGTGTTTTCCCAATCTTGGATCGTGCGCTTCGGCCTCATCTCCTACGGTCTCTACCTGCTGCATGTCCCCATCCTTGGTCTCGTTTTCTCCGTCCAAAAAACCCTTCCGTTCCTCTACGACCGCTACGATGTCACCCTCGCTCTCTTGGCCGCGGTGTTCACCTGGCTCATCGCCTCGCTCCTTTTTCGTTTCTACGAAAGACCCATCATCGCCTGGGGCCATCGCTTCCGTTACCTCCACCCGCCGCCGCTCACTGACACTGCTCAGTCTTCCCCGCCAGCGGCCCGCTAACCCTCTCCATTCAAAAATCCCGCCCGCGCACCAGCCGCCGCGGCTCCGCCGTCGCGCTCGCGCCCTGGCCGTTTGACGATTTCGCGCTCATCTGCCGGTGCCACTCCGCGCACTCCGCCGGCACGCGCAACTCCTCCAGTTGCTGCGCAAACGGCGTCGGCTGCGCCTTCAATTTACCCAGCAGCGGCGGCAGCACCAGCTCCAGTTTCTGCGACCTCGACTCCAGCCCGGGCTCGTCCGCCGCGCTCGTCTCGCGGATCAAATGCTCCGGCAGCCCGAAATGCTCCAGCACCGCCCGCCCGATCTCGTAACGCGACAGCGTGTCCGGCCCCGCCCAATGAAACAGCCCGTGCAAATTCGGCCGCTCCAGCAATTCCGTCAGCACTTCGCCCACGTTCACCGCGCTCACCGGCTGCCGCAGCTCGTCCTTCAGCAGCGGCGTAACCTGTCCCGCCGCCCACGCGTGAAACAGCTTCTCATGCACGCTCCGCTGTCCCGACGGGCTGTTCCCGTTCACCAGCGCGATGCGCAGCACCACCACGAAATCGCTCCCAAAGCGCAGCGTTTCCTTTTCCGCCATCAATTTCAGCTGCCCGTACAGCGTCCGCGGCATCGGCACGTCCGTCGAACGGTACGGCCCGCCCTCGCCGTCGAACACCATGTCCGTCGAAATCTGCAAAAACCGCGCGCTCAAATGGTGCCCCAGTTGCGCCAGCCGCCGCGGCAGCTCCACGTTGATTTTTTCCGCCAGCGCCGGATCCTTCTCCACCACGGTCTGACTCGAAGCCGCCGCCGCGTTGATGATCGCCTCCGGATAAAAATCGAACACCAGCCGCTCCAGCACCGCGTCGTCCGTCAAATCCGCCTGCACCGCGTGCGCCTGCTCCTTCGCCGCCGCCTCCGCCGGCAGTGGCGGACGCCGGCTCTGCCCCACCGCCAGCACCTCGTGCCCGCGCTCCAGCGCCGCCTGCAGCGCCGCCTGCCCCACCAACCCCGATGCTCCTGTCAGCAAAACTTTCATGTCGAATGAAACTCCACCCTACCGCTTCCTTTTTCCATTTGCCATCCTCCTTTTATTTTCACCGGTCCGTTCTTTTCCATTTTCCATCCTCCATTTTCCCTCTATCCTGAACCCTTCGCCATGACTTACGAGCAACTCGTCAAGCCCGCCGTCCTCACCCAGCCCATCTATGAGCCGGGCCGCCCCATTGCCGACGTCGCCCGCGAGCACGGCCTCGACCCTTCCGAAATCCTCAAGCTCGCCTCCAACGAAAATCCCCTCGGCCCCTCCCCGCTCGCCATCGCCGCCGCCATCCAGGCCATCGGTGACGCCCACCTCTACCCCGACGGCGGCACCTTCGACCTCCGCGCCAAGCTCGCCCAGCGCCTCGGCCTCGACCCCGCCCAAATTCTCCCGACTGACGGCTCCAGCGAAGCCATGCAGCTCCTCGCCGAAGTCTTCCTCGCCCCCGGCGACGAGGTCGTCATGGGCAATTACGCCTTCGTCCTCTTCAAGCTCCTCACCCTCCTCGCCAACGCCCGCCCCGTCGAAGTGGACATGCCTCCGCCCACCTACGGCCACGACCTCGGTGCACTCCGCGCCGCCATCACCCCGCGCACCAAAATCGTTTACCTGCCCAACCCCAACAACCCCACCGGCTCCGTCAACTCCGCGGCCGAAGTCCTCGCCTTCGCCCGCTCCCTCCCGTCGCACGTCATCCTCTGCTACGACGAAGCCTACGTCGAATTTCTCCCACCCGGCCAGGCCGCCGACCTCCGCCCGCTCATCGCCGAGGGACGCAAAATCCTCTGCTGCCGCACTTTTTCCAAAATCTACGGCCTCGCCGGCCTGCGCGTCGGCTATGGCTACGGCCCCCGCGAACTTATCGCCCTGCTTCACCGCGCCCGGCCGCCCTTCAACGTCAACGCCGTCGCCCAGGCCGCCGCCCTCGCCGCGCTCGACGACCACGCCCACGTCGCCCGCACCGTCGCCATGAACTCCGCCGGCCTGCGCCAGCTCGCCGCCGGCTTCGATCAACTCGGTATCGAACACGTCCCCAGCGCCGGCAACTTCGTCATGTTCCGCGTCGGCGACGCCGCCCGCGTCTTCGCCCAGCTCCAGGCCCGCGGCGTCATCGTCCGCCCCCTCGGCGTCCACGCCCTCCCCGAGCACCTCCGCGTCACCGTTGGCGACGCCTCCCACAACGCCCGCTTCCTCGAAACTCTCGCCGAGGTCCTCACTCCCGCCCGGCGCTGACGCCTCCCTGAAGTGAATCCCGACTGGCCCAACCTCGCCTGCGCCCTCGCGGCGATGCTCTTGCTCATCGCCTTTCACGGCGCGCTCGTCGCCTGCGAATTCAGCCTCATCAAGCTGCGCTACACCCTCGTGGACACCGCTGACCTCGCCGCCGCGCGCCGTCGTCCGCGCATCGCCCGCCTCATGGACGACGCCGATCAGGTCGCCCGCGGCCTGCGCTTCGGCTTGAAATTTAGCGCCGCCGGCCTCGGCGTTACCCTCGTCTTCGTTTGGCGTTTCCTTGTCGGTCACTGGCCCGGCGCCACTGGTTCCCCGCTTGAACCGTGGCTCGCTGCGTTTGCCTTTCTCGCCGCCATTTGCCTGCTCTACTTGCTCGGCGACCTCATTCCCCGCGGCTTCGCGCTCTCGCGCCCGATGCGCACCTTGCGCATCACTTCATGGATCGCCCTCGGCTTCACCGCCTTCAGTTACCCCTTCCGCCGCATCCTGCGCGGCCTCTACCAGGCCCTTTTTCGCCGCCTCGGCGTCTCCGTCCGCCAGGATTTCAACCTCCTCGACATCGAGGTCCAGATGCGCGCCATGGGCGAGGAAGACCAGCTCATCCCCGCCTTCCTCCGCACCATCATCACCAACACCCTGCGCCTGCGCGATTTCGAGCTCTCCGACGTCCTCCTGCCCCGCAACCGCGTCGTCACCTG
>JBEKZN010000263.1:0-3582 GCA_049509815.1 Opitutales bacterium | reverse complement strand
CCCGGCGGAACTCAACCTGCCCACCGTCTCCGGCGCCCCGCTGCCCGGCAGCCCCGCCGACGCCACCCTCACCGTCCTCACTGCCAAGCAGAACAACCTCTTCATCTTTGAAGGCCGCATTTACGACCTCCCCAGCCTCCGCGCTGAACTGCTTCAGCACCACCGACCGCCTGGCAGCGCGCCCGCCGTCCTGCTCCTGAAGGCGGGCCGGAACGTCACAGTGCAAACTCTGCTCGAAATCTGCACCCTCGCCCGTGCCGCCGGCTTCTCCACCGTGCAAATTGCCGCCGAGGAATCCCAATCCGGCGCCATCCCGCAAAATCCCGACGCCTCCCCCGCGTCCCCCTAAGCGACTCATGACTGGCGCCTCCCTCACCACGGTCCCTGACCGGCTCCCGTCGTCCCACCGCACCCACGGTTCGACCCGCACCCGGCCGTATTTTCTGTTCGCCATCATTATCGCGCTCATCGCGCACATCGTCGGCCTGGGCTTGATTTGCATCACCGGCGCGCCGGGCGTCCCCGTCCGGTTTCCGCCGGCCTATGTCCATTACGCCAGCAACGCCGGCCTGCGGGCCGACGCCGCGCTGCGCGAGCAAGCCCTGTTGTTCGACTCCGAGCCGCTCTTTTTGCCCACGCCTTGGAACTACGCCTCTCGCGCCGGCCTCTCGCAGCCCGTGCGCCTCGCACCCCTATTCGCCGACTACGTCGCCAATGTTACGGCCCCATCCCAAAGCGATTTTCCGCTTCAAGCCTCCGCCCCCGGCGATCTCGACCCTCTGGCTGCGCTCCAGCCCGGCCGGTGGAATTTCCTCGCCGTTTTCGGCCAGGCTTCCGACCACTCCGCCAAGCTCGCTCCCCGCGGCGCCCTCCTGCGCGTCGTCCGCCTCGACGCTGGCGCCGGCCCTGCCGGCAGTGTCGTGATCGAGCAAACCTGGCCGGCGGCCGAAGCGCCCGACGCCGGCCAGTCCCTCTGGGGCCCGGCCACCTTCCAGCTAGTTTTTACTGAAACCGGCGCCGTCGGCGCGCCCCTGCTCATCAACAGCTCCGGACTCTATACCGTGGACGACGCCTTGCGTGCCAAGCTCGACGCCTACTTCCGCCGCCAACCCCTGCCGGCCGGCACCTACCAGGCCATCATCGGCCCCTGAAGACTCCGCGCCCCGGACCATTTAATACCGCGCCATCGTTGCGTCGAATTCCTCCGCCCAGCCGGCAATGCCCCCGCGCATGCTCGTCGAACGCAAAAACCCCTTCGCGCGCAGAAATTTCGCCGCCTGCAAACTGCGCCCGCCATGGTGGCAGTGCACCACAATCGGAAGATCGCGCGGCAATTCCCCCAGCCGCGCGGGCAGCTCGGCCAGCGGAATCGTCAGGCTCCCGGGGATCCGGCAAATCGCCACCTCAAACGGCTCGCGCACGTCCAGCAGCGCCGGCGGCACAGCCGTTTCGAGCCACGCATGCGCCGTTGGCACGTCAATTTCCATGGGCAGGTTTTGGTCGTCGAAGGATGCGGTCATCGTCGCGGAGGGTGGGGCGGTCTCGCAAACTTGGGCATAAAGCCCCGGGTCGAGCGCCGCAATCCGCGAATCCGGCCTCGCTCCGCAGCAGGGGCAGCGCGGATCGCGCTTCACCCGCACCACTCGCGGCGCCGCGCTGCGTGCGTCAAACACCAGCAACCGCCCGCGCAGCGGCTCGCCCTCGCCCAGGATCAGTTTCAGCGCCTCCATCGCCATCAGGCTGCCGATGACCCCGCACAGCGCCCCAAACACCCCCGCCTCGGCGCAATTGGGCACCGTGCCCGGCGCTGGCATCTCCGGAAACAGACACCGGTAGCACGGGCCGCCGCGCGCCGGATCGAGCACCGTCATCTGGCCCTCGTACTGAAAAATGCTCCCATGCACCAGCGGTTTTTCCGCCTGCACCGCGGCGTCGTTCGCCAGGTAGCGCGTCGGGAAATTGTCCGCGCCGTCCAGCACCGCGTCGTAGTCCGAAAAAAGCTCCCGCGCATTGCCGGCCGTCAACCCCTCCGGATGCTCGCGCAGTCGGGTATGCGGGTTCAGTCGCGCCAGCCGTTCCCGCGCGCTCGCCAGCTTCATCATCCCGAGCCCCGGCGTATCATGCAAAATCTGCCGGTGCAGGTTGCTCAGTTCCACCCGGTCGGGCTCGGCCAGCCCCAGCGTGCCGACCCCCGCCGCCGCCAGGTACAGCGCCGCCGGGCTGCCCAGCCCACCCAAACCCACCACCAGCACCCGCGCCCCGCGCAATTTCTCCTGTCCCGCGCGCCCCATGCCGGGCAGGATCAACTGGCGGCTGTAGCGCGCCAGTTCCTCGGACGTCAACGCTTGCGGAGGCTCGGCCATGAAAGGGGAATTCAAACCGCAAAAACCACTCCCCAGGCAAACCAAAACACACCTAATTCCGGCCCCGTTTTTTCCAAATTTCTCTGTTGACGAAGTCGTGCGCTTTTGACGTAATCATGAACGATTTTCCGCAATATGAAAACTATCCCTGCATTGCGAAACCGCAAGCGTCGGTTCCGTCACAGTCTTGCGGCTCTTTTCGGAGCCATGTTCATGGTGGCCACCAGCCTCTCGGCCCAGACCCTGATCACCTGGTCCGGCGCGTCGGGCACCGACGACAACTGGACCACCGCCACCAACTGGGTTGGCGGCGTTGCTCCGATCACAGGGAACGTGGACGCACTCGATTTTACCGGCACCACGGGATTGACCAATACGAACAACAACACCGGCAACTTTAGTATCGCCAATATCACCTTCGACTCCGCAGCCGGCGCTTTCGATATCACCTCCCTCACCTCAACCCTGGCGTTGGGCGGCTCCTCCCTGATCACGGATCAATCCACGTCACTCGAGACCCTAAACGCCAACGTTAACATCGGAAGCGCCCTCATTATTGATGTCACCAATTCCGCCGGTGAGCTTGAGATCACCGGTGGCAATATTTCCGGCGGCCACAGCCTGACCATCAGCGGCCCCGGCACGGTGTACTTCAACGGCGGCGTCGCCAATTTGTACACCTCGAGCGGCGGCACCAATATCAACGACGGCACGCTCGAAGTCGGCTGCACCACGCTCACTACCAGCACACCCTTTGGCGCCACCAATCGCCCGCTTAATATCAATGGCGGCACCCTGGCGCTCGACGGCGGCACCGGAACCTTTTCCATCGCCAACTCCGTCACCACGACCACGACCTCCACCCTTGATGTGGGTAACGCCACCACCGCCTTGAACCTGAGCTTCACCAACACGACCCTGGGTTTTGCGGTGGGCAACGCCACCTCTGCGGCCACCTTGAACATCAACCTGCCGCTAAGCTCCAGCATCGTCTCCTTCAATGGCCCTCTCGTCGGAGGTGCCGGCACCTCCAACCTCATCGAGCTGGGCACCAGCATCGGCACTGTTCGGTGGAACGGCAGTGGCTCCACTTCCAAAGGCGGCGCCAATGTCACCTTCGACATGGGCACGGGTTCCGCGACGATGGTCACCGGCGGCAGCACGGGCACGATTTCCCTCGGCGCCCTCATCGGCGGTCCTAACACCATACTCTCCGGCA
>JBEKZN010000262.1:0-3583 GCA_049509815.1 Opitutales bacterium | reverse complement strand
GAGCGCGGGCCGACGCCGTTCACGCCGCTGCAGGAGGAAGTGCTGCGGCTGAAGCGGGAGCGCAACGCGGTGATTCTGGCGCACAACTACCAGGCGGAGCCGATCCAGCGGGTGGCGGATTTCGTGGGGGATTCGCTGGGGCTGTCGTACCAGGCGGCGGAGGCGAGCGGGGAAGTGATCGCATTTTGCGGGGTGCATTTCATGGCGGAGACGGCGAAGATCGTGAACCCGCGCAAGACGGTGCTGCTGCCGGACTTGGCGGCGGGTTGCTCGCTGTCGGACTCGTGCCCGGCGGACAAGCTGGCGGCGTACAAGGCGGCGAATCCGGGGCTGTACGTGGTGGCGTACATCAATTGCAGCGCGGCGGTGAAGGCGCTGAGCGACGTGATCGTGACGAGCGGGAACGCGGTGAAGATCGTCGAGCGGGTGCCGGCGGAGCGGGAGATTTTGTTCGTGCCGGACCAGAACCTCGGCCAGTGGGTGATGCAAAAGACGGGGCGCAGGATGCGGCTGTGGCCGGGGAACTGCTACGCGCACATGCTGTTCACGGCGCGGGCGATCGAGAAGATCAAGCTGAAGCATCCGGGCGCGCCGGTGATCGCGCATCCGGAATGCGTGCAGAGCGTGCGCGACCTGGCGGACGAGGTGTGCAGCACGGAGAAGATGGTGGCGTATTGCAAGAACAGCGCGGCGAAGGCGTTCATCGTGGTGACGGAGTCGGGGATGCTGCACCGGCTGCACCGGGAGACACCGGAGAAGACGTTCATCGCGGGGCCGACGGACAAGTGCGCGTGCAGCGACTGCCGGTTCATGAAGCTCAACACGCTGGAGAAACTGCGGGACTGCCTTAAAAATCTGGCGCCGAAGATCGAGCTGCCGGCAGAGGTGATGGAAGAGGCGCGGGCGCCGATTCAGCGGATGCTGGAGTGGAGCAGGTAAGATTAGGCGAGCGCAGGCACTTTTCGCGGAGTGTGCTTGACGCCCAGCAGGCCGTCGATGGAAAGGTCTTCGTCGAGCAGCGGCCAATGGATGCCGTAGCCGGAGGGACTGACTTCAAAAACGGACACTTCGTTTGGTTTCGCGGCGGCGAGGCGATGCGAGACGGCGCACAGGGGGAACGCCAGCCGGCGGCCATCGACGGTGAGGGTCAACCGCCCCTGCCGCACGGCGACGCGCGAAACTTCATGGTGTTTTTTCACGGCAGCTTTCTTTTATCAAATTCGACCCAGCGTTCAAGGATGTAGTCGAAGTTCTCAAAAATGATTTTTCGAATTTGGCGGGTATCGCGCGGACTTAAATTGTAGGCAAAAACTTCCTCGATGTCGTAGGCTTCGCGATGCAGCCAGAATTTGCATTCGCAGTCACCCTTGCGGGCATGGACATGCGGAGGTTCATTGTTTTCGTTGGCGTAGAAATACAGACGCCAACCGAGGATTTGGAGGATGGTTGGCATGGCCTCGAAGCTACTGGTTTAGGTTTTGGTTTCAAGCGTGCGCCACTGGCGCAGGACTTCGTAGGTGGCGATGCCGGCGGCGGTGGAGAGGTTGAGGGAGCGGAGGGTGGGGTCGGGCTGGGGAATGCGGAGGCGGTGGTCAGGGCCGAGGGTTTCGTGGAGCCAGGCGGGGGCGCCGGAGGATTCGTTGCCGAAGAGGAGGCCGTCGTCGTCGTCGTATTGAACGTCCCAGTAGGTTTTTTCGGCCTTGGTGGTGAGGAGCCAGAGGCGGCGGGGGCGGCCGGGGTGTTGCTGGAAGGCTTCCCAGTCGGCGTGGTGGAGGACGTCGAGGGACTTCCAGTAGTCCATGCCGCTGCGCTTGAGGTGGCGGTCGGTGATGCGGAAGCCGAGGGGGTGGATGAGGTGGAGGCGGGAGCGGGTGAGGGCGCACAGGCGGCCGATGTTGCCGGTGTTTTGGGGGATTTCGGGGCGGAAGAGGACGAGGTGGAGCATGGAGCTGAACAGAAAGAAGCTAAGAAGGAGAGAAAAAATTTATCCACGAATGGCCACGAATTTACACGAATGAAGAAAAAGGAAAAGAGGTCTCGCGCAAAGGGCGCAAAGACGCAAAGGGGAGAAGAGGAAGGGTTTTATCCACGAATCCCGCTTGGGCGGGACGAATGGCCACGAAGGGAAAATGAGAAGCGTTTTAACCACGAAAGAACACGAAAAAACACGAAAGCGTAGAGCGGAGGCATCGAGACCGCCGATGGATACTACTTGAAGGCGCGGAGGGCGCGCTCGGCTTCGCGGAGTTCGGTTTTGCGGCGGAGGGACTCGCGTTTGTCGGCGAGTTTTTTGCCTTTGCAGAGGGCGATTTCGACTTTGACGAGGCCCTGCTTGAAGTAGAAGCGCAGGGGGACGAGGGTCATGCCGCCGGCTTCGATGGCGAGCTTGAGGTGGCGGATTTCGCGGGCGTGGAGCAGGAGGGGGCGGGGGCGGCGGGGCGGGTGGTTGTGGATGTTGCCGTGGGAGTATTCGGCGATGTGGGCGTGGAAGAGGATGGGGACGTTTTTTTCGAAGCGGACAAAGGAGTCGGCGAGCTGGGCCAGGCCCTGGCGGATGGACTTGAGCTCGGTGCCCTTGAGCATAATGCCCGCCTCGTAGCGTTCGCCCACGTTGTAGTGGTGGAAGGCCTTGGCGTTGCGGATTTCCGTGAAGCGGGGGGAGTCTTTGGGCGCGGCAGACACGGTGGATGGGCGGGTTGGGCGAAGCCGAACGGCGGGGAGCCGTTCAGGAGCAAGCCACAGCGGCCATCCTATTTGCGAAACCGGCGCGAGCGCCAGCCCGTTTAGGCGGGCTCGACGGGGGCGACCCAGAGCTCGTAGTCGATTTTGCCCTCGATGACTTCGCGCAGGGCGATGTCCTCGGGTTCCAGCTTTTCGAGGGATTCCACGAGGGGTTTCATGCCGAATTTAAGCTGTTTGACCCGGCGCGACACCACGTTGATGAGGATGTTCGGGTCGGGAATGATGACTTGGGCTTGTTTCAGGTATTCGTCTCTCAATGGGTACCTCCGGTTGGGCCTGGGATCAGGCGGAATCGGTCATACTGAAGGGCGGGGGGCGGGGTTGGCAAGGTTTTTGTAGGGTAATGGAAGATGGAAAATGGAAGAGCGGAGGGTGCCCGGTTAAGCGTTGCGCCGAGAGACGGGCGGGACTTACCCGGCATTGGGGTCCACGCACTTGGGGCCTTTGAGGGGTTCGTGGGCGGCGGCGAGGACGGGGTGTTTGTCGGCCTCGGAGGCGTTGAGGGCGATCCAATCCTGGAGGTCGGCGGGGACTTCGCGTTCGGCGTAGATGGCGTTGACGGGGCATTCGCTGACGCAGGCGTTGCAGTCGATGCAGGTGTCGGGGTTGATGAAGAGGCGGTCGGGGGCTTCGTGGAAGGCTTCGACGGGGCAGACGGCGACGCAAAAGGTGTATTTGCAGTCCACGCAGGCGACGGTGACGATGAAGGCCATGGGGGGAGGATAGCGGAGGGGAGTGGGTAAATGGAAGATGGAAAATGGAAGATGGAATAGAAGGCGCTGTTGGGGCCGCAAAAAAACATCGCGCCGGGGGCGGGGGTGGTTTTGGCTGGGGGGATGAA
>JBEKZN010000261.1:0-3584 GCA_049509815.1 Opitutales bacterium | reverse complement strand
CCAGCGCCGACACCCGCCGCACCGGCGCGTCCAAATCGTCGAACGCCTCCGACTGGATCAAGTGCGAAATCTGCGCCCCCACCCCGCAAAACGGCTTGTTCTCCTCCACCAGCAGCGCCCGGTGCGTCTTCCGCACCGACGCCAGAATCGTCTCCGTGTCCAGCGGCCGGATCGTCCGCAGGTCCACCACCTCCACGCTCAACCCGTGCTCCGCCTGCAAAATCTCCGCCGCCTTCAGCGACGTGATCACCGCCCGCCCGTGCGCGACAATCGTCAAGTCCTTCCCCTCCCGCTTCACGTCCGCCTTCCCCAGCGGCACCACGTAGTCCCCGTCCGGCACCTCGCCCTTGTCGTTGTACAAAATCGTGTTCTCCATCACGTACACCGGATCGTTGTCCCGGATCGCCGCCTTCATCAACCCCTTCGCGTCATACGGCGTCGCCGGGCACACCACCTTCAACCCCGGCGTGTTCGCGATGAAATTCTCCGGCGTGTGCGAATGCGTCGCCCCCACGTTCGTGCCCCCGTTCGCCGGCCCCCGGATCACAATCGGCAAATTGATCAGCCCGCCCGACATGTACCGGATGCTCGCCGCGTTGTTGAACACCTGGTCAAACGCCACATAGCTGAACGACCAGAACATCAACTCCATCACCGGCCGGATCCCCAGCATCGACGCCCCGATTCCCATCCCGATGAACCCCGCCTCGCTGATCGGCGTGTCCACCACCCGCTTCGGCCCGAACTTCTCCAGCAAACCCTCCGTCACCTTGTACGCCCCGTTGAACCGCGCCACCTCCTCGCCCATGATGACCACCTTCGGGTCCCGCTCCAACTCCTCCGCCATCGCGTGGCGCAGCGCTTCTTTATAAGTAATGACAGGCATGGAACGACCCTTCTAAAGCACGTTCCGCGCCCATGTCCATCCACTTTTACCCGTCACTTCGCGCCCTTTGCGCGAACCTTCTTCCCTTTTTAACCCTTCACCCTTCACCTTTCACTATCCCCCTTCAACCCTTCATCTTTCACCAATCACTCGCCCCCTAGTCCGGCAGCGCCAAAATCGCGCTCGCCGCCTCCATCCCCGTCAAATACGCCGCGCGCGTGTTGCCCGGAAACACGCTCGTCGTCCCGTCCCCCGCGAAAAACAGCGTGTCGTCCACCGCCTCCCCGATCGTGTCAAAGTCCTGCCCCGACGCCCCCGGCGCCACGCTCGGATACGTCCCCAGCGCAAACGGATCCGTGATCCAATGCGACCGCGTGTGCGCGATCGGCCAGGTCGCCTTCTTCCCGTACATCCGCTGCAGCACCCCCATCGCCTCCTTCACAATCACGCTGTCCGGCAGCTTGTCCAATCCCACCGCCAAATCCGCGTCCACAAACGCCATCAACACCGGCTGCTTCAAAAACGGCGCCGCGTTGAACCAGTTCACCCACGGCTCCGTCGGCTGCGACAGCCGGAACAGCCACGTCGGGTCCGGCGTCGTCTCCGAGGCCGGCTCCCAGAACGCCTTCGCAAACTTCAGGTAGATCTTCATCGCCGCCGCGAAATTCATCCGCCCCAGCGCCGCCGTCTTCTCCGCCGGCAATTCCGGATGGAACAGAATCTTCCCCGCCTTCAGCACGCTGATCGGCGCCGTCACCACCGCCCGCTTCGCCTGGAACATCCCCGCGCTCGTCCCCACTTGTACCGTGCTCGTGTCATACGTCACGTTCCGCACCACCGTGTTTTTGCGGATGTCCAGCCCCCGCGCCAAAATCTGCGGCAACTCGTCAAATCCGTTCGCAAACAGCCGGTCCGCCGGCCCCACAAAATTCGCGTCCAACCCGTAATTATACAGCGAAATCTGGTCCAGCTCCGCCCCCGCGCCCAGTTTGAACAGCGTGTTCATCGGCGCGTTGATCCCCAGGATCTCATCCGGCGTGAACGGCGGATCCTGCGCCGCCAGCGCCGCGTCATACCCGTCCTGCACCCCCGGGTCCGGCGCCCCGGCCTGCTGCAGCTCGGCCGCATACGTGTTCAAACCATTCACCACCGTCGTGAAATTCGCCGTCACCGCCGCCGCCTCCGCCAAGTCCAGCACCGCCCCGTTGTCCTGGATGAAAACCGAATTCGCATACGGCGTATCGACCGTCTTCAACCCCAGACTCTGCGCCAGCGGATAAATCGGATTGTCCACATAATCATGAATCCACGTCGCCCCCACATCTACCGGCGGCCCGCCCCAGTCCCGCACCGTGTTCAGCCGCCCGCCAATCCGCGGCCGCGCCTCCAGCACCACCACCCGCTTCCCATGCTCCTTCAACTGCTTCGCCGCCGTGATCCCCGCCAACCCCGCCCCAATCACCACCACGTCCAGGCTCGCCGACGTCACCGCCGACTTCGACTCCGTGAACACCCACGGCCCCACCGCCGCGGCCGCCGTCGCCAACTTCAGAAACCGCCGCCGCCCCATGCGCGCGGAAATTCCCCCGGGTGCCGTGCTTTTCACGACCCTCAAACGCTGCGCCCGCTTGCTCCCCGAAACGCCCATGCCCATACGATGCCCCATACCCACCCAAAATTGCAACAAATTCAACCCCACCCCGCGCCTGAGCAATTCATCCCACCCGCCTGCCCATCCCTCTTCCCACCGTGTAATCCGAGATCTTCTCCTTTTTTGGTCTTCTGCGTTTTTTGTGGCTAACTATCTTCTCCCCTTTGCGTCTCTGCGCCCTTTACGCGAAACCTCTTTTCTTCATTCGTCCTTCGAATTTCGCGCGCCGCCATTTTAACCTTTCACGTTTCACCCTTCACCTTCCCCCCTCTGCGTCTCTTGTGGTTAACCCTCTTTTCCCCCTTCGCTTCCTTCGCTCCCTTCTGTAAAAAATCCTACTCCAGCCCCTGGAAGCACACCCGCCCCTGCGAATTCGTCTTCGGCCCGCGGTTGTCCTCCTCCCAGTAAATATCCTGCAAAATGCTCTCCGGCGGCGGAAACGGCGAATCCTCCGCGAACTTCGCCGCCGCGTCCGCCTCCACCCGCGCCTCCTCGTCGATCTTCTCCGCCGCCCCATCCGCCAAGACCCCCTCAAACCGCAGCGTCTTCTCAAACAGCGTGATCGGATCCTTGTTCTCCTTGTAGTCCTTGATCTCGTCCTTCTCCCGGTACGTGTTGTCCGGGTCCGACATCGAATGCCCCCGGTACCGGTACGTGAAAATCTCCAGCAGCGTCGGCTTCGACTCGTTGTGCGCCCGCGCCATCGCCTCCGCCGTCTTCTGCCGCACCTCGTACAAAATGTTCCCGTTGCACAAGTCCCACGCCATGTCGTACCCGTCCGCCCGCTTTGCCAGCGGCTCGCCCGCGCTCGACCGCGCCTGGCTCGTCCCCATCGAATACTTGTTGTTCTCGATGATGAACACCACCGGCAGCTCCCACAACGCCGCCAAATTGTACGCCTCGTGCACCGCCCCCTGGTTCACCGCCCCGTCCCCCATGAACGTCAAGCAGCACCCCTTCAACCCCTCGTACTTCAACGCATACGCGATCCCCGTCCCCAGCGGCACCTGCCCGCCCACGATCCCGTGCCCGCCCCAGTACTTCTTG
>JBEKZN010000260.1:0-3593 GCA_049509815.1 Opitutales bacterium | reverse complement strand
CTGCCTCGACCGAGGTATGCTGCCGACTGTCGCCTATGAACACCACCCGCGCGTGGTGCCTCTCGGCGATTCGTAGCAGCTCTGCCCCCGCCTTATTGGCGGCCAAGCCGGCCTCGTCCACCACCAAAACCGCCCCATGGAGCCGGTCGGCGTCCCGCACCGCCCCGTTGACCAGAAAATCGCTCACCGTCGTCGCTCCGGCAATGCCATTCTGGCGCAGGGTATCCGCAGCGGAGGTAGTTGGAGCGCAATAAACGACGGTTTTGCCCTCCTTCCGAAGAGTCGCATCCAACGCCATGACTAGGGTGGTTTTACCCACCCCAGCCGCCCCGCGCAGGCTTTGTACCTGGTCAGGGCAGGCCAGAATGGCCTCCAAGGCCCGCCGCTGCTCCTCGGACAGGCCCTCGCCGAACCGCCCACCCTCCTGCGCCAACGGCCCAAAGAGGCCCCGCGACTCGTCTGTGAGCTTTATAGCCCACCTCTCCAAACGAAGCCCCCTTTCCGTCGTGAACTGCCCATGTACCCCTGAGCGGTCCCCCAGTTGAACCAACCCGGCATTATTAGCCACCTCTTTCAGGCGGGGCAAAGCGACGTGCCCGAGGTTTTGGTTGAGGGCTTCCGCCAAAACCTCGTGACCACACGCGACCGACCTGCGCTCGTAGATATGGCCGATGGCCGCCCGCAGGCTTTCCCGTTCGCGGGGTAATTCCTCCCGTTCACAGGCACGCCCATGGCTGCGGCCTTCCGCCTTCCCCTTCACCGCCTGCAAAGCAGCCCATTCCTCGCCGGCGAGTTGTGCCCGTTGCCCTGCCAAGACTTCCGGCGTGGTTATTTCGGCGAGCTTGCTAGTACGGGTGGCCACTGTGATGGCGTGGATCTCCGCGACGGAGGGCGACCGCCCATATTTGGCGGTGAACTCCGCCACCCCTTGCTCGACTTCCGCCCGCCGCTTGGAGAAGCGGTCCCTGACCTCCGGTCGTACTCCCCGGATTTCAAAGCCCGTCACCTGGCCTCGCTCGTCGCGAACCTCGTCCAGTTCATAACCTAACCGCAGGCAGCTCGCGGCCAGCTCGTTTTGATAAACTTTCCCGGCATACCGGATGGCGTGCAGCATTTCAAACTCCGTCAACGCCCGCCATGACCTCGAGGACTCGTCCCAGGTGGCGTTGGCCGTCACCAAGTGGGTATGCACCTGCGGATCAAGTGCCCGGCTTGCCGTGTGGCGAAACGCCGCCGCCACGACGTTGCCGGTAATCCGGTTGACCCGTTGAAAGACGGTGTTCGCTTGGGTTGCGGCAAAGGCTTCCAGCTCCGCGAATGCCCTTGTCACCGCCGCGTCATGCGCGGCCAGCAAACGCTCATCGCCCAGCGTCACCGCCATGACCGACACCGACTTGGGGGCGGAACACTGGAAATCATAGAAGCAAATCCTGTCCTCGCGGTCCCGGCAGGTTAGCTGCTCCCCCATTGACGGATGGCGGTTGCTCCGCAAAGCCTCAAAAGCGGCATCCCCGGTGCCGATGTCGCCTTGGAGACCCAGGCGACCGAGACTGCGACCCACCCACCGACCCATGACCGTTTCCTTTTCGGCGTAATAGTCGTTCGCCGCAAGGTGCTTGGCCAGGTAGGTCGAACCATCGCGAATTTTTGCCATGGTGAACATGCGGGCCTCTACCAAGGGGTTGGTGTCAAACGTCGCGACCCGCCAGTGCCTCCGGCTTTGACGCATGGGCGCCTGCGCCGGTTGCACTGGCCTGTCGCGGTGGAACAGACCCTACGACTCGCACCGCTTCGTCCCTTCAGCGGGGCGAGACGCCCGGTGGCTTCGCCGCTGTTGCGCCCCGCCTAGCCCGGTGCGCTTTTTGACCATTCGGAAGTCCCTAAATCCCGGCCTCATGCCACTTCGCGAACACGGTGAGCCTTGGCGCTACGTTTATCCTCCAGCGGACGCGGTGCGGTTAGGAGGCGAGACGCAATATGTCTAGCGGTAAATCGCATCCTCTAGAAATGCTCGAATCGCCTCGAATGCCATCGCACGCCATTCGATTATTTTCAGCCCCGTTCGATGGCCCACAGCCCAGCCACTGAAATATCCTCGAATTCCCTCGAATCTGGCTCGAATCCGCTCGGACGTTGACGAACCGGCATGGGCATGAGCCTTGAAGACGAAATCGCCTCGTTCCTCTCGGAGGCTAAGTCCCACCCGCCCGCCAGTAAACTTGAACCGTACGCCGGGCTGATCCGCAGCCTGCGGCAGCGCCGCTGGACGTTTGTCCAGATTGCCGCCGCCTTGCGCGAGCGATTCAACCTCAGTGTGGCCCCCAGCAGCATCCATAATTACCTCAGGGTCAGAGCGGGCCAGAGGGCTAACACGGAAATACCTAGTCCCGAACCCTCGTCCCAGAGTGGAACTCCTGCTCGCGTCACACCCCCGCGCCCACGTTATCATCTCGACGCCTAACCGATTATGCCGACGGTCCGGTTTCGACCAGGATGCGTAAGATGCCACTTTGCCCGCCAGATTTCGTCGTCGCGTAGCACGATGGTCTCCCCGATGTCCAGTTCAGCAAAATGGTGGGGCGGCATCCGATAATCCCAACGCTCGACGGTGGTTTCACTGGTGCTGGAGCCTTTTTGGCCGGAGGTACGTCCCTCGGTGCGCGACTTGGTTTCGCATCTTCTTTTGCCGAACTGCTCGGCGGCCCATTGTCGTGTCGCAGCATGTCCCTGCGGGCCGAAAATTTTGGTCCCCATCAAGCCGCACAGTCCTTCGCGTGCCGTCTCACCCAGGCGCTCGTCCAAGACGGCAAGATTTTGACTTAGCACCGTCACCGCCACCTTGAATTCCCTCAACACCGCCAGCTTGCTCATCAGTTCCGAAGTGACCAATACCTGCGCTTCATCGAGCACCAGAAACGAATAATTCGGCCGCGCACGCCGCACCGCCTCCCTGCAAAAGCAAAATTGAAGCAGCGCGTTCGCGACCCGTCCAGCCGCGGAGTCCAACGCCGGCAATCCTACCAGGCAGATTTTTCCCTGGTCGAACAAATCGTTCATGGTAAAAGTCGATTTTCCGCTGAAAAGATCGCGTAAGGGGGCGCGGCGCAAGTGATCGAACACCATACTGACCGTCGCAGCCAGGGAGCCTTGCAGCCGGTCGCCATGGCTAATGTAAGTTTTGGAAAAGTAGGTGACGGCGTCCAGCGCGTCCATGCCGCCCATGCGCCGGGCCGTTTCCATAGCCACACTTAATGAACTGGTTTGCCGCCACGAGGGATCGGTGACTTCGGCCATGGAATTTGCCCGACCTTCGAAAAGCTCCGCAGCCAGCGCCACATCCATCCGTCGATACTGGATCAGGCAGAGCGTGAACAAATGCCGCAAAATGATCGCCATCTGCTCGTGCCAGAATTGCTCGTCGGTAACCCCTTCGCGGCGGCTGCCCGATAGAACCTCCGACAGTTCCGCCAATAAAGCCGCCGCTTCCACGGGATCGGCCATGTGCTCAAAAGGATTGTATCTGTGTCCCCGCCCCGAGCTAAACAAGATCAGGTCAACCCCACG
The DNA here is from genome assembly GCA_049509815.1 of Opitutales bacterium. Taxonomy (GTDB): domain Bacteria; phylum Verrucomicrobiota; class Verrucomicrobiia; order Opitutales; family JABDGR01; genus CAZDAQ01. The sequence continues at coordinate 29 of JBEKZN010000260.1, read as the reverse complement.
CCTCTCGGCTTCGATGCACGTAATCATCT
>JBEKZN010000026.1:0-10549 GCA_049509815.1 Opitutales bacterium | reverse complement strand
GGGTATAAGCGCCGGTGGCGCCTTCCTTGACGAGGCCGTCAACGACTTCCTTGTGGGTATCGAACACGACGCAGGTGTGACCGTTTTTCATGAGGCGGCGCACGATGTTGGCGCCCATCCGGCCGAGGCCGATCATTCCGAGTTGCATGGTGAGTCCTTGTGGTGAGGGTTGAAGGAAAAGTGGAGGAAGCGGGGTGGCGCGCGAGGCGCGGGGAAGTGAGCGTACAGAGAGTGGCGTTGGGTGCAAACTGTTTTCGTGTGACGGGAGGGTGAAAAGGAGAGCGGGTTAATCGGATCGCTGGTCATTGCGGTCGTGCGGCAATACGCCAAAACATTGGGCGCGCCTGCCAGAGTGCGAGCGCGGCTGCATCGTCGGACGCAATTTTAACGGCCGGTGAGGCCGAAGTAGCTGAGCAGCCAGGCTTCCTTCCAAACACGGTAACGGCCCTCCCAGGTGAGGCGTCCAAATTCTTCGTGGAGGTTGCGGGGAAAGAGAAAGCCGAGCTCGGTGTTGGTGCACTCGAGCTGGTGCTGCTGGCTGTTGAGGTCATGCAGCGGCTCGTCGGCGAAGGCTTGGAGGGGATCGGTGCATTCGGCGAGACGCTGACGGTGGCGCTGGAGCAGGGCGCCAGGCGAGCGGGTCCAGGGGCGGCGCTCGACTTCCCAATTGGCGGGATAGAAGCCGCCGTAGGGCATGAAGATGTTGTCGGTGACGAGGCGGGCGCCGGCTTGGGTGATGGAGGAATAGACGAAGCAAACGGTGAGGTTACCGGCACCCTGGGGGAAGAACATGATCTGGAGGCGAATGTGGGCGTCGGCGTCGTGAAAGACGGAAACGCGCAACTGGTGGTCGGCGATGCGGTCGGCCTTGAGGGATTGCTGGTGGCGGAATTTTTGCTGGCGGAGCCAGTCGCGCAGAACCAGAAAGCGGCGCTGGTTGGGCCAGGCGTCGCCCTCGCGATTGACGGCGAAGCGGGGAAACAACGGCCAGGGACTGTGGCTGAAGGCCTTAATGGCGAGCCAGGTGTACATCGTTTCCACGAGGGGCCAGACGAGGAACCCGGTGGCAACCCACAGCCACTCGGGGCGGTCGCTAGCAAAGCAGTACTGCGCGCCCACCGCTACGGAGACGGAGAAGAGAGCCCAGCGGATCCAGCGGTTGACGATGCCGAGCACGGGCGAGGCGAGCGCGAACTGGGCGTAGGAAAAAACCACCGCGAGGACGAAGAGGCCGGCAAAAAACGCGAGCAGGATCATGGGGATCCGAGAAAAAGGATTTCCGCTCCGAACTGATTCATTCAGCGCGGGAGCGGACGGGCAAACTCAGTTCAGCCGGAGGGGCATGATGACGCAAAGGAAGCTGTCGAGGGTCTTAATGATGCCGGGACTAAGCTCATCCTTGAATTCAAAAAAGACTTCGTCCTGGACGAGGGCGTGGAGGGGGTCGAGGAGAAACACGGGGTTGAACGCGATTTGCACTTCGGCGCCGTCGTAGGCGATGGCCATGGACTCGTGGGACTCGCCGTACTCGGGGCTTTGGGCGGAGATTTCGAGGAGGTTTTTGGTGACCTTGAGCCGGACGGAATTGTTTTTGTCGCTGGTGACGAGGGCGGCGCGCTGGACGCATTCGGCGAGCAGCTCGCGCTCGATTTTGACGCGGTGCTCGGTTTCCTTGGGGATGACCTGGCGGTAGTTGGGGTAATTGCCCTCGACGATTTTGGAGACGAGGTAGATGTTATCCACGAGGCCGGTGCCGCTGGCGGATTCGCCAATTTGGATTTCAAAGGCGACCTGGCGGTCATTGAAGGTGATTTTCACGGTCTCGCCCTGGCCGAGGAGGCGCTGGAGTTCGGCAACCGTTTTAGCGGGGAGAATGAGACTGCCGGAGTTCGTTTCGGTAACTTGAATCTCGCGGCTGACGAGGGCGAGACGGCGGCCGTCGGTGGCGACGAGGCTCATTTTGCCGTCGGAGAAATTGAAATAGACACCGTTGAGGATGTAGCGGTTTTCATCCGAGGACTGGGCGTAGGAGACGCTTTTCATCATGCGGGCGACTTCGGCTTGCGGGAGATCGAAGGCATGCTTGTCGGTGAAACTGGGCAGGGCGGGAAATTCCTCGCGGCCAATGCCCATGATGCGAAATTGCGAGCCACCGGAGGAAATTTTCGCCTGATGGCCGGGAGTGCTTTCAACAGAGACTTCGAGGTTGGGCAGGGCCTTGATGATTTCGGCGAGCTTGCGGACGGGGAGGGTGAGGGCGCCGGGCGAACCGACTTCGGCCTTGATGCGGCAGCGGATGCCGAGGTCAAGGTTAGTGGTGGTGAGCCAGATGGCGTCGTCCTCGGCTTGCAGGAGGACGTTGCTCAGGATGGGCATCGTGGCACGGGTGCCGACGACATTGAGCACCTGCTGGAGGCCGGTGGCAAAGTGCTCGCGATTGATCTTAAACTTCATGCCGCAGAAATAAGGCAGCCCATGCGGTCACTGGCAATGCAGAACCGCTGACAATGGTAGAGGATGAATAAGGTATCTATTTAACTTCATCTTATTATGGAAGGACAACATCGTGACAACTGCAAAACGCGCGCGGCATCAAGATTTTACGGACGAGCGTCACCGGAAGAAACTTGGGGATTGGGGTGAGGAGGAGGCGGGGAGGAGAATAACTTGGGTGTTGTTGGAAAGTTATTCACAGGCACAAAAAGGCTGCGGGGGCATCAGAAGGCGTCTTCTTCTTCAGGTTCTTCGGGTAGTTGGGGTTCAGTGGCTGAGCGGTGGTGTTTGCGCCAGTTCCGGCGGAGGTGCCGTCCCAAGCCGTAAAAGATGTAACAGAGGAAGAGGATGGCGAAGGAGAATTCACGGAAAAGGATCACGATCGCGATCAGGACAACAAAAAGGATGAAACTGCGGGCGCGGGTTTGAGTCTGCCAGCCGATGTGCTTGAAGCTGGGGTAGGGGATGTTGCTGACCATGAGGTAGGCCACGAGCAACAGCAGCGGAGGAAGGACGAGAGCCCAGCGCTCCGCTTCGTTCCAGTTCAGCAGGACCAAGACGAGCGAAGCAATAAAACCGGCGGCCGCCGGAGAAGGCAGACCCATAAAATCCTTGGTGGCGGCATCGGGCGAAACTCCGGGAAGCAGCGGGCTGGTAAGCACATTGAAACGAGCCAAGCGAACGGCGACACACAGGAGATAAATGTAGCCGATGAACCAGCCCACTTCGCGGAAAAAGTCCGAATACCAGTACGAAGAAGGGCCCAGGATCAGGAAGAAAACCATCAGGGCCGGCGCGACCCCGAAAGAAACGGTATCAGCGATGGAGTCGAATTCCTTGCCAAACAACGATTCACGACCGCCGAGGCGAGCGAGCCGGCCGTCGAGTGCATCACAGACAGCCGCCAGGAGGATGCACCAAACAGCCTGGGTGTAGTATTGATTCACCTCCTCGTCAGCGACGACGTAGCGGGCACGAATGCACAGAATCATGGCCACAAAGCCAAAGAAGAGGTTGCCCGCCGTGGCCAGATTCGGCAGAAAGTAAATGCGGGCGGCTTCGTGGACGTCCTTGTAGCGGGGCCGCGATTCGGGAGGGGGATTCATGGAGGGGCCGGAGCGTAACCAGCAAAGTACTATTTCACGGCGCGGACGCGAGGAAAAGGGGAAAGTCGAAGGGGATAGCCCCGGGCGGGCGGGAAATAACGGAACGTGGATTAAGCGAGGAGCGGGTCACTTTTTCAGGCTCTCGAGGTATTTCCAAAAAGACTGGTGCTGTTCGACGAGGGTTTCCTCGGTGAAGGGGAGCTTGAAGCGGAAGACGAAGTCGGCGAGCGAGTGCTGGTGGAGGATGTAATGAGTGAAGAGGGTGTCGCCGGTGATTTCGAAGTACATGCGAAATTCGCCGGCACGCAGGCGGTAAAAAGTTTTGCCGGCGCGGTCAACATGGCCGACGTCCTCGGCGCCGCTGGCGAGCTGATCGGGGTGGAGGCCGCTGATCTTCTCCATCAAGTCGAGCTGGGTGGGCTTGGGCAGCTTTTTCAGCTCCGCGATGGCTTGATCGCTGAAAGTGAGTTGGTACACGGCGAAGGGCGGCGCGCGCGGTGCGCCGGCTGGCCGCGGTAGCGTTACTAACCGGCGGGGCGGTGGCCGCAACTTTTAAATATCCGGCAAAAACGCGGAAGACGGTCGAATGGGGCTGGCGATAAGGCGAAAGAAGCGCGTTTTTTTGTTCCGCCGGAGGGGTTGGGCGGACAGGATTCACCGATGCCACTAAGATGCCTGCGTGTCGCCGACCATCCCGCCGCCGTCTGGGCCGAGACGGCGGAACCGTGGTTGCGGGCGCGAGGGGCGCAGTGGCGGGAGCGGCGCGCGGTGCTGGTGCCGAACGCGGCATGGGCGGCCGCGCTCAAGGCGCAGGCGGTGGAGCACGGGCTGCCGGTCATCGGAGTGAACTGGTTCACGCCCGGGAAATTTCGCGCGCAGGCGTTGCGGCTGCTACCGGGGCCTTCGACACGGATCGCGCTGCGCGAGGATTTGCATTTGCTCATTGAGCTGGCGGCGGCGGGGTTGCCGGAGAATCCGCTGGCGCGCGCATATGGAACGGATGCGGCGCCATTTCAGGAGTTGCTGGACGCGCTGGAAGGAGCGGGGTGGAACGCGGAGGTTTTGCCGGACGTGGCGGCGCGCGAACTGGCCGAGGCGGCGGCGCAGTTGCGACGGCGGGCGGGGTGGCTGACGGCGGCGGAGGCGGATCGGGCGTTGCAGACAGCGGTGGCCAAAGATCCAAAACTGCAATTGGGCGAACATTTGCTGGTGGCGGGTTTCGGTCCTTCTGACTGGGCGCTACGGCCCTTGCTGGAAGCGGCGGCGGATTTGTACGCGGAGGCGGAGTTGGTGCTGGAGGTGGTGGATTATGCGCTGCCAGCGGCGGCGGCGTGGGTGGGGACGTGGGAGGAGCGGGCCGGATCGGCGGACTGGCTGGAGGCGCCGGCTGAAAAGCGCGGACGGTTCATGGAGTTGGCCGCATCGCTCGCGAGCAAGCCGGCGGCGGGAGTGGCGAGCGGGCCGTTGCCGCGGTTGCATCTGGCGGATGATTTGCAGGCCGAAGCGAATTTGGTGGTGGCGCAGGCGCTGGCGTTTCTGGGCGAAGCGGGAGGCGGGCCGGCGCGCGTGGGGATTGTCGTCGGGTCGGTGAATAGTCCGCTGGCGCGGGAAGTGGCGGCGCGTTTTGTGGCGTTGGAGCTGCCACACCACGATGCCCTGGGACACCAGCCCGGGCGGACGACTGCGCAGGCGTTGTTTGAGGCGTGGCTGGACTGGCAGGAAAACGGGCGGCTGGCCGGGCTGGTGGGTTGGTTGCGCGCGGCGCAGCGACTGGGCCGGATGCCCGAGCGCGATGCGGCGGCGGTGGAGGAGGAATTAAAAAGCGCGGCGGAGGCGACGCTGGCGGACGATCCGGCCGTGCTTTCGGCCTGGCTGCAGGCGGCGAAGGGCGAGCGGGCGGCGGCGTTTCTGGCGGAATGGCCGCGGCTGCCGGAGTCGGCGACATGGGAGGTGCTGATGGCGGGGATCAACGCCGTGGCGGAAAAGCTCGAATGGCCGGACCCTCCCGGGGCGCTGGCCGAGCGGGCGGGCTCGTGCGCCGGAGCGGTGACGGGGCCGGTGCCGCGCGCGGCGGTGCTGCGGTGGGTGCGAGCAGTGACGCGCGTACCGGGGCGCACGCGCGATGGGCGCGAGCCGTTCGCGCCGCTGCAAATCGTGGAAGCGGCGAGTGCGGCGGCGCAGCCGTGGACGCATTTGGTGCTTGGCGGCTTGCAGCACGGGGAATGGCCGGCGGACGAGGACGATTCGCCGCTGCTCGAGGAGGCGCGGGTGAAGATGCTGAATCGCCAGGTTTTGCGTCAGGGTTCGCAAGGGGAGGGACATTCAACGCTGGCACCGGGACACGGATGGTTGCTGACCTCGGGCGAGCGTCACCAGTTGGCGCGGGCGGCGTTTGCGCGGCTGGCGGGGTTGCCGACGACGGGGCTGGCGCTGACGGCGCGGCGGACGGACCCGGCAGACGGCCGCGCGGCGCGATTGTCGGAATATTTTTGGACAACCGCAGCGCAGGTGCTGGGGCGCTTGCCGGAAGATCGGGACTGGGACGATTTGTTGGAGCGAAGCCGCGCGTGGAAAGAGTCGGCGCGAAAAATCTGGGCGGGTGCGGCGCAGCCGGACGCTCCGGACGTGGCGGCACCGGCGCGGGCGTATGCGGCACGGCGGAACTTGGCGGCGCCGTTCGACGAGTTTTCGTTCTGCTTAAAGAAGACGCCGGCAGAGACGCTGCGGCTGTCGTGCAAAGCGTGGGAGGAAGCGGTGGCGCGGCCGGGCGCGACGTGGTTCAAGCAATTGCTGCGGGTCGAGGCGCGCTGGGAGCCGGCGACGGAGGACGGCACACGGCGGGTCATCGGCACGTGGGCGCATGCGTGGGTGCGGCCGGGACCGGGAGCGGAACGCGGGGACGCAGCGCCAGCGTCGCAACCGCTGCCGGAACGGTCACTGTGGGAAAAGCTGGTGGTGGACCGTGCGGAAGGCTGGCGGGAAAAAGCCGCGGCGGCGTTTGCGGCGGCGGGGCGGCCAGTGCCGGAAGCGTGGCTCGACGCGTGGGCGAGCGCGGGACGGGCCGCGCATGGATGGATCGAGGCGCTGGCGGAGTTGGACGGATGGCCGGAAGGGTTGGCGGAAATTCATTTGCCTCCGGGTTTGAAGGGGGTGCTGCCACTCGTGGACGCGACCCTGCCGCTGGCGGGCCGGCTGGATCTGGTACTGCTGGCGCGGGCGGGAGTTTTTGCGCCGGGCGGGCTCACGGACACGGCGGCGTGGCTGGTGGATTTCAAGAGCGGGAGCGACGAGCCGCTGCGGCCGACCAGGCTGGCGAAGGGGGAAGGCGTGCAACTGGCGCTGTATGCGCTGGCGTTGCGCGCGCTGGGGGCGGGCGCGGTGCAACTGACGCTGCTGGCGCGCGAAGGCGCAGCGGAAGCGCAATTGACCGGCGTGGATTTGGAAGACCCGAAGCTGGAGGGATTGTGGCGGCTGCTGTCGGCGATGGCGGGCGGGCGGTGGGGTGAATTTCACGACCTGGCCGACGAGCACGACCGGCCGGGCGACTACCCGCTGGCGACGCTGCCGCCGGCGGGGGAAATCCTGCGGCGGAAATGGGAATTGACGCACCAGGATTTTGTATGAATTTATCCGATCAAGCCGACCGCGACCGCTTCACGCGCGAGACGGACAAAAACTTTTCGGTCATCGCGCCGGCGGGCGTGGGGAAGACGACGGCGATCGCCGGGCGCGTGCTGCAACTGGCGCGGGAGGACGAGGGGCGCCGCGCGGCGGGGTTGCCGGCGCGGCTGCCGAGCCTGGTGGTGGTGACGTACACGCGCAAGGCCGCGGACGAGCTGCGCGACCGTGCGCGCAAAGAGTTGGTGAAGGCGCGGGTGCGGCCGGAGGCGTTGAGCGGGTTCAACCGGGCGTTTTTCGGGACGATCCACAGTTTTTGCCTCGAGCTGCTGCGGCGGTTCGGGCCGCTGGCGGGGTGGACGGGGCAGTTTGTGGTGGAGCAGGACGACGCGGCGTGGTGGCTGGCGTTTCAGCGCGACACGCCGGAGGTGGCGGCGTTTCTGCCGGAGGCGGCGCGCGCGGCATGGCGGTGTTATGGCGAGGCGGAGGCGGTGTGGGTGCTCGCGAAAACATGGCCGTCGGGAGCCGTGCGGCCGGCGGCGCCAGGAGCGTGTCCGACACCGGAATTTGGGGCGCTGGCGAGTTTCAAGGCGAAGCGCAAACACGCGCGCTCGGAGGAGAACCGGCGGCGTGTATTGGAACGGTTGCGCCGGTGGCAGAAAGAGGCGGCCACGGGCGGGCGGGCGCTGGGCGTGCCGGAAATCAAAGGCGGCGGCGAAGAATTTGGCGAGCTGGGCAACGCGGCGCTGCAGCCATTGCGCGAGTGGCTGGCGGCGGCGGCGGCCCATGCGGCGGCGGGGCTGGCGACGGAATACGGGCGTTTCAAGGAAAGAAGCGGGCGGCTCGGGTACGATGATTTTGTGCGGCTGGCGGGGCGGTTGTTGCGCGACCCGGTGCTGGCCGAGCGCATTCGGGCGGCGGAGTTTTCGGTGTTGCTCGACGAGGCGCAGGACACGGATCCAGGGCAGTTTGCGGTGCTGGTGGGGGTCGCGCAGCCGATGGGAGCGCCGGGGTGCTGGACGGAAGGGGCGGGAGCGCCGCCAGCGCCAGGGCGGTTTTCCATGGTGGGCGATCCGCAGCAGGCGATTTACACGCGCGCGAACGTGGGCGCTTACCAGGAATTGCACCGCCGGCTGGTGGAGAGCGGAGCGGGCGACGAGCTGACGTTTTCCGTCACGCTGCGCTGCGATACGTCGATCGTGGAGCGCGTGAACGCGGTGTTTCCAAAAGTATTGAATGGTTACGAAGGGCAGGCGCGGTTTGTGCCGCTGCAAGCGCGACCCGGAGCGGGCGTGGGGACAGTCTGGCGGCTGCCGGTGCGGAGGCCGGAGAGTTTTCCGGCGAAGCCGAGCGTGGCCGAGCGGACGCGGGCCGAGGCGGAGGCGCTGGCGCGCTGGCTGGCAACCGCGGGCCCAGCGGGCGCAGGGGCGGAGGATTGGTCGCAGGTGGCGGTGCTGGCGCCGCGCAAGGATTGGCTGGGTGCGCTGGCGGTGGCATTGCGGGCGGCGGGATTGCGCGCGCAGATGCACACAGGCGACCGTGCGCCGGGCGCGAATCCGGCGCGAGCGTGGCTGGGGGCATTGCTCGCGGTGGTGAACGATCCAGCAGACGGCTTTGAGGTCGCGGGCGTGTTGCGGGAGATTTTCGGAATTTCCGACGACGCGCTGTTTCACTGGTGCCGTGCGAATGGGACCGAGCCGCGGCGCGGGCCGGGGCATCCGCTGAGTATTCAGCAGGCGCCGCGGGCGGGCGCGGGAGGCTCGGTGGCGGAGGCGCTGGCGGTATTGCATCGGGTGCAGCGGTCGGCGGCGGCCCGGCCGTTGCGCGACGCCGTCGCGCTGGTGGTCTTCGAAATTCGACTCCGGGAACGGCTCGAGACGCTGCCCGAAGCAACGGCAGGGGGGGCGGCGCTCGACGCATTGTTGAACCAGGCGGCGCAGGCGGACGCGCGCGGGGAGACGTTGGCGGACTTCGCGCAAGCGCTGCGGCGCGGGCCGGAAGAGACGACCGAGCCGGCAGCGCAGCCGGGCGAGTTGCAGTTGCTGACGTGCCACAAGGCGAAGGGCCTCGAATGGCCGGTGGTCATCCTGTTCGGTTTGTTTCGCAAGCCGGGTTTTCCGTCGGCAAAATATCCCCGGTGGCTGCCGGCGGCAAAAGCGGGTGAAGCTCCGGGGTGCTTGTACGACAAGGGGCACGCGGAAGCAGCCAGCACGGCTGGAAGCCTGTGGAAGTTCAATCTGGAGCAGGCGCAGCGCGCGGAGTTTGAGCGATTGTTGTACGTGGCGATGACGCGGCCGAAGCGGACGCTGATGATTGTGGACGCCTTCGCGCTGGGTCCCGACGAAGGCTCGCTCGCGGATGTGCTGGGGCTGCTGCCGGGCGGCGGCGCACGGGCGTGGTGGGAAAGTTTGCCGACGGAGAATGCGGCGACCGATCCGCTGGAAGCGAAAAAAGTGGAAACGACGTCCACGGAGACGACGTCCGGCTGGCCGGAGCCGGCGGCGGAAATTTCGGCGGAAGTTTATGCACAGGCGCGGGCGCGGGCGGAGAAATTCACCCGCCGGGTGCGGCCCAGCACGCTGGCTCGACATGGAGCGGGGCCGAAGCAAGGCGTCGAGCGCATGGAGCCGGATTTGTTTGCGCCGCCGGATTACCCGGAGGAGCAGCCGCCGGCGACGGCGATGGTGAATTACGGGAACTGGTGGCATGCGCTGATGGAGGCCACGCCGTGGACGCAGGGACCGGCGGCGTGGGCGGCGCATTGGGAAAAGAGTTACCACCTGGCGCCGGATCCGGAGCGGGCGCGAGCGGAGGGCGCGCGGCTGCTGGCATCGCCGCTGGCGGTGCGGCTGGCGGCGCCGGGGCTGGAGTTTGTGACGGAACTGCCGTTTTTGTGGGCGGAAGCGGGCGGTGAGCGGGCATTTGACGGTTGCGTGGACCTGGCGGCGTGGGATGCGGCGGCGGCACGCTGGCTGGTGGTGGACTGGAAAACCGACCGGGTGGAGCGGGAAGCGGCGACGGAATTGCGCGCGCGCTATGGCGCGCAAGTGGCGGTTTATGCACAGGCGCTGGGCACGGTTTACGGCGCGCCGGCGGATGCGTATTTGTACAGCACGCGGGCGGGCGAGCTGATTGCCGTGTAAGGACGCGGCCGGCCCGACCTAGTTGGTTACCACGGCCGTTTTATCAACGGTAGCAGTGGGCGAGGGCTGAACGATCGGCTGGAGGCTTTTCCAGACGTTGTTGGCGACGATTTGAGCGCCCGCGGCGTTGGGGTGGATGCCGTCGGGCTGGTTCAAATCGGGTTTGCCGGCAACGCCATCGAGGAGAAA
>JBEKZN010000259.1:0-3602 GCA_049509815.1 Opitutales bacterium | reverse complement strand
TGCGGCGGGCGCGGGCGGCGGGCGTGGGCGTCATGGCGCTGGAGGAATATGCGGAGTACCTGTTGCGCGCCCGCGAGGCAGTGCCGGTGTGCGAAGTGCGCGACGGAGTGGTGGACGGACGCTCGGGGACGCTGGCGGTGCAGGGCGAGCCGGCGTTTTGCGGATAAATCAGAGCCAGCCCAGAACGGTTTGGGCGGCGGAGCGGACGGGCCAGGGATCGTGGAAGGCCTGGGCTTCGACCATGGCTCCGCAGAAGAGGACATGGCCGGCGAGGGCCAGGCGGTCGGCCTCGATGCGGCCGGGGAGGGCGGTGCGGACGAGGCCGCCGAGGTAGTCGCGCAGGAAGGCGAGGTGTTTTTGGATGATGGCGCGCAGGGCGGCGGGCGGATGGGGCTGCTCGGCGTTGGTGTTGTGGAAGGGGCAACCACGAAAATCGTTGTTGCGGAGCCAGACCTCGAGGAGGTCAAAGAGCGTGGAGAGGCGCAGGCGGGGGTCGGGGATGGAGGAGACGCGTTCGTTGAGCCAGCTCACCCAGGCCTCGTGTTGCTGGGCGAGCCAGGCTGCGCCGAGGATTTCCTTGGAAGGGTAGTGGGCGTAGAAGGTGGCTTTGGCGACGTTGGACTCGGCGATGATTTGGTTGACGCCGGTGGCGTGGTAGCCCTGTTCGTAGAAAAGACGGGCGGCGGTGCGCAGAATGCGGACGGGAGGAGGGATGTTAACAACCGATTTTGGAGAGGCTGGCGGAGTGGATGTAAGCGATTCAGGCATAGGGAGAAGCTGACCAAGACAGACCGGTATGTCAAGAGTGAATAAAATGCAGAAACGAAGAAACAAAATCGAGATGAGGAATTTAAACCGTCGCTGTCATATGTGACGGAAAGAGGAGAAGTGTAAGGTAAAGGAGCGCAAAGCGAGAATCGTTGGATCGGGAGCGATGCTGACTGGTCTCGTAGTGCAGACTTCAGCATTGAGGGGATAGGATGGGAATAGTGTGGGCGTATTATGCACTTGCGCGCGGGACGGGCGGGTCGTTAACAAGGTGCCCCGCGATCACCCCACCCCATCATGACTATTTCCCTTTTATTTTCCCGCCAAACCCATGCCGCGCGCCGCGCGCCGGGCTTCACCCTGATCGAACTGCTGACGGTGATTTCGATCATCGGCATCCTGGCGGCGATTTTGATTCCGACGGTTGGCACGGTGATGGAGCGCGCGCGGGCTTCGACCAGTTCGAACAACCTGCATTCAATCGGGGTGGCGATGCTGGCTTACGCGCAGGACAACAAGGGACGGTTGCCGGCGCCGGAGGGATCGGGGACGACCGGGACGGGGAACTTGTCGCTCAACCCGACCGGAAAATCCTGGGTTTGGGAAATCATGCAATACGTGGACGTGCAGTCGGCCAACGGCAGCACGCCGAACTGGACGAAGAACGACGTGATGATGGATCCGCAGTATTTGTCGACGCAAGGGTCCATCGCGGATGAGAACACGCCGGTGCTGGGATACGGAATGATGGTGTATCCCTACCGGCCAAATCCGAAGGCGGATCCCTTGAACAACGGCACGGGCACGGCGGATTACGAGCACACCACGGACCGGCAACTGATGGCAAACCTGCCGGATCCGGCGGGCAATGTGCTGATGGGCTCCAGTGACGCGGTGACGCTGGAGCCGACGTCGGACGGGACGCTGACGCCGCCCACGGGTGATCCGATGCGTTATAGCGGGACGGGGCAGTATTTGTTCCTGGACGGCACGGTGAAGAGCCTGGAGCCCGACGAGGTCAAGCCGATCCTGGCGGTGCAGGACTAACCGGCGCCAGCGGTTCCGCGGGTTTAGAAGAATTCTAGCTGCGGGGCGCCGGGTTCGGCGACGACGGGAGGCGGAGATTTTTTCCCTGACGAAGGAGCGCGAGCTACGGGTGCGTCGGAAGAGGTAGCGGGAGGGATTTTGGCGGCACCGGCAAGGGTGTGACGCAACTGCGTCTGGAGGGCCTGGCCTTCGGCCTCGAGTCGGCCAAGGATTTCCTGGGCGCGGGCGATGACTGCGCGCGGCAGGCCGGCCAGGCGCGCGACATGGATGCCATAGGAGCGGTCAGCAGGGCCGCGGGTGACCTGGCGGACAAAGATGATTTCGTCGTTCCATTCCTTGACGGCGACGGAGTAATTGCGCAGGCGGGGGAGGGACTGGCTGAGCTGGGTGAGTTCGTGGTAGTGGGTGGCGAACAAGGTGCGCGGGCCGGAGGCGGAGTCGCCGTGAAGGCGTTCGACGACGGCCCAGGCGATGGCGAGGCCGTCGTAGGTGCTGGTGCCGCGGCCGATTTCGTCGAGGACGACGAGGGAGCGCGAGGTGGCGTGGTGGAGGATGTTGGCGGTTTCGTTCATCTCGACCATGAAGGTGGAGTTGCCGCGGGTGAGTTCGTCGCTGGCGCCGACCCGGGAGAAAATGCGGTCCACGAGGCCGAGGCGGCAGGATTTGGCGGGAACCCAGGAGCCGATTTGGGCGAGCAGGGCGAGGAGAGCGACCTGGCGGATGTAAGTGCTTTTGCCGGCCATGTTGGGGCCGGTGATGAGGGCAATTTGCTCGCCGGAGGCGGCGAGGGCGGCGTCGTTGGGGACGAAGGCGCGTGAGCCGGCGAGGCCTTCGGGGCTATCGCGCAGGATGACTTCGACGACGGGATGGCGGCCTTGTTCGATGAGGAGCACGTCGGAGTCGTCAAGGTCGGGGCGGCAGTAGTCGCGCTCACGGGCGATTTGGGCCCAGCCCTGGAAGACATCGGCCTCGGCGAGGGCGGCGGCGGCGGCGCGCAAGGGGACGGCTTCGGCGAGGACGGCTTCGACGAGGGTGCGGAAGAGGTCGTCTTCACGAGCGAGGGATTTTTCCTCGGCGTGGAGGATTTCCTTTTCGCGGCGGCGCAGCTCGTCGGTGACGAAGCGCTCGGCGTTGGTCATGGTCTGGCGGCGGATGTAATCGTGCGGGACCTGGCCAAGGTTGGACTTGGTGATTTCGATGGAGTAGCCGAAGGCGCCGCTGTAGCGGACGCGGAGGTTTTTGATGCCGGTGCGTTCCTGCTCGGTGCGTTCGAAATCGGAGAGCCAGGTTTTGTGGCCGGAAGAAAGGGCGCGGAGGCGGTCGAGTTCGGCGTCATAGCCATCGCGGATGACGCCGCCGTCCTTGGGGTCGATGGGCGGCTCATCGGCGAGGGCGTTTTCGAGGAGTTGCTGGAGGGCGGTGAAATCGGGGAGGCGTTGGGCAAGTTCGGAGGCGGGTTGGGGGAGCGCGGCGAGGGCGTTGCGCACGGCGGGCAGGGCGCGGAGAGTTTCACGAACGGCGGAAATTTCGCGCGGATGGCGGACGCGGTTGTGAAGGCGGGTAAGGATCCGGGCGAGGTCGCGGACGGAGGCGAGGCCGTCGCGGGCGCGGGCGGCAAGGGCAGGTTCGGCGAGGAAGGCGCCGACACAATTTTGGCGGCGGGTTAGTTCAGTGAGGTCAAGGAGCGGGGCGGCGAGCCATTGTTCGAGCAGGCGGGCGCCGGGGGCGGTGCGGGTGGCGTCAATGGCGTGGAGGAGGGAATTTTCGCGAGTGCCTTGGGCGGAGCG
>JBEKZN010000258.1:0-3603 GCA_049509815.1 Opitutales bacterium | reverse complement strand
CCTGAAAATATTCGCCTTTTTTCCTGCTCTTTCGTGATTTATTCGTGTCTATCCGTGGATAAACTATTTTGCGTCTGCCCTGCCGTCGGCTAATTTTCCCTTTCCCATGCCCGCGCCCGAACTGTCCGTCGTCATCCCCGTTTACAACGAGGAGGGCAACCTCGAGCCGCTCTTTGCCCGGCTCACCGCCGTGCTCGACAAGGTCGGCCGCCCCTACGAAATTATTTTCACCAACGACGGCAGCCGCGACCGCTCCCACGATTTGCTCCGTAAATTCCACCAGCAGCGTCCCGGGCAGGTGCGCGTCATTGATTTCAACGGCAACTACGGCCAGCACATGGCCATCCTCGCCGCCTTCGAGCGCGTTCGCGGCGACACCATTGTCACCCTCGACGCCGACCTCCAAAATCCCCCCGAGGAAATCCCCAAGCTCCTCGCCAAAATCGCCGAGGGCTGCGATGTCGTCGGCGGCGTGCGCGCCTACCGCCAGGACTCCGCGCTGCGCACTTACCTCTCGCGCTTCATCAACTGGTTCCGCGAAAAAACCACCGACATCCGCATGACCGACCAGGGCTGCATGCTGCGCGCCTACCGCCGCCCCGTCGTCGACGCCATCGTGCGCAGCGGCGAGCGCGCCACCTTCATCCCCGCCCTCGCCTACAAATTCGCCGCCCGCAACGGCGAGGTCAACGTCGCCCACGCCCCCCGCGCCCTCGGCGAGTCCAAATACAGCTACTACAAGCTCATCCGCCTCAATTTCGACCTCGTCACCGGCTTCACCCTCGTGCCTTTGCAACTCTTCACCCTCTTCGCCCTCGCCTGCGCCGCCGGCAGCCTCCTGCTCGTCCTCATCCTGGCCTACATGCGCCTCTTTCTCCACGACGACACCCACGGCGTCTTCACCCTCTTCGGCATTCTGTTCTTCCTCGTCAGCGTCTGCATGGTCGGCATCGGGCTGATCGGTGAATACGTCGGCCGCACCTACCAATGCGTGCAGCAGCGCCCGCGCTTCATCGTGCGCGAAGTGCTGGAAGTGGAATCTCAGCCCTGAGCCGGATTACCGAATGCCGCCGCCCACGGCGTTTGGTGGCTGTTCTCGGGCTTCGTCTTCTCTTTTTCATTTCCCACACCGCCGCCGCGCCGTTCTTCGATTTTGAATTCTGCATTTTGCATTTCGCATTCTGCATTTCCCTTCCGCCATGCCCACCCCGCGCGTCTTGTTCTTCGGTTACAGCGAGGTCGGCTACGCCACGCTGGAGCTCCTGCTCGCCCGCAGCGTCTCCGTCGCCGCCGTTTTCACCCACGCGGATGACCCGCACGAAACCGCCTGGTTTCGCTCCGTTCCCCGGCTCGCCGCCCAACGCGGCCTGCCCGTCTTCACGCCCGAATCCTTGAAAGACCCCGCCTGGGAAACCCGCCTGCGCGAGCTCTGCCCCGACCTCATCCTTTCGATGTACTACCGCAATATGATCCCCATGCGGCTGCTCGACCTCGCGCCACTCGGCGCCTTCAACCTGCACGGCTCCTTCCTCCCGCGCTACCGCGGCCGCGCCCCGCTCAACTGGGCCATCCTCCACGGCGAAGACCACACCGGCGTTTCCCTCCACGTCATGCTCAAGGAAGCCGACGCCGGCGACATCATCGACCAGCAAAAAGTCCCCATCGGCCCTGACGAACCCGTTTCCGCCGTCATCCCCCGCGTGCGCGACGCCGCCGTCAGCGTGCTTGGCCGCCAACTCGACGCCCTCCTCGCCGGCCGCGCCCCGCGCCATCCCCAGGACCACCGCCTCGCCACCTACTTCGGCAAACGCACCGCCGAAGACGGCCGCCTCGACTGGACTCGCCCCGCCCGCGAAGTTTACAATCTCGTCCGCGCCCTCACCCATCCCTTTCCCGGCGCATTCGCCGACGTCGTCCGCTCCGGCGTCACGACGCGCATCACCGTTTGGTGGGGCCGCCCGTTGGACCATTCAGCTCCCGCCGTCCCCGGCACCATCCTCCACACGGATCCCTTGACCATCGCCTGCGGCGCGGGAGCTTTCGAAATTTCCCAAGCCGAGTGGACCACCCCCACCCGTCCGCCTCAACCCGCTTCCGCCCCGCTTCTCCACCCGGGTGAACCGCTCTAGCCTAACCATAATTGCCTCATTATAAATGATTTGTGGAGAAATTGGCATTCCCTCGTCTTGAAATCGCAAGCTTTTGAAAAATTCCGGTTAATTTTTGGATGCTCGTTCCGATAGGGTTTTAAAGGCGACTTGCCGCCATCAAACGGTTGGCCGCCAATTTACCCTCCTGTGATTACATTCGCTACAAACACCGATCTCAAAGGCATCAGCCGGATCGACTCGGGCTCCACCCACGGCTGGTTCGTTCGCGCCTATAAAAACGGTCGCACTTATTCCAAACTCTTCAGCGACGGCAAATGGAATGGCAAGGATTCCGCTCTCGAAGCCGCCAGCCGCCACCGCGAGGTGCTGGCTGAGCGTCTGGCCAAAATCCCCGCCAAACCCCGCGGTCGCCGCATTGTTTTCCGCGACTCCCGCAACACCACCGGCGTGCTTGGCGTCTCTCGCAGCGTCAAGCGCACTCCCGTTGGCGCTCTCAGCGAGTCGTATGCCGTCACCTGGCGCCCCGAACCCGGCCTGCAAAAGTGCACGTCCTTCTCGATCAATAAATACGGCGCGGACAAGGCCTTTCGCCTGGCTGTGGCCTTCCGCTTGCGCAAGCTCCGCGAGATTCACGGTCCCGCCGTCGCCCGCAAGCTCAAGGGCATCCTCGCCGAAAAGGGCATCAAGGTCTAAGTCCGGCCTTCCGATCCCCCGGGGCTTTTTCGGATCTCAAAACCGGATGAGCCCGGTGTGGATTCGTGGACCTGACCTATGGCTCGGCCTGCGGGCTGCCCATGTCATCCTCTGACCCGGACGGGCTGAGGTCGGCCGTAGCATCGTCCAAGAATTTCAGCACGTCCGGCAGCCAGTCCGTCGTGTAGTTGGGGTAATGGTATTGATCGACGGATATCGTCATGAGCTTTACGTGCGCAAAGCCGGCCTCTTCAAACGCCTTGGCCGTGCTCACCCGCTCGTCCGATGTGTCTGGAAAGGCCATGACCCACGGGTGCATTTTCGCCTCGCTCAAAAAACGGTCGCTCGGCTGCGGCATTTCCGGATCGGCATTCCAGTAGCCACCGTTCGACCCCTGCACCCGCATATAGGCGTAAATGCCCCCTTCGGTGAAGATCCCGGTAAAGACTTCCGGATAATTGAGCCCCAGGCGCTCTGATAATATCGGAGGCGCCCCCGCACCCACCTGCCATTCGAAACCCCCGAAGATGTACACCCGCCGCGGATCAATCTTGTACTGCTGCTCCAGGTTGTAAGCCGCATCCAGGGCAAACCCGGCCCGCTGCCACCACTGCTCGGGCAGATCCTTCGCCACCACCATCGCCATGTTCGCGTCCGCCAGTTGCGGCAGCACCGGATCCGGCAAACTGTCCGTGGGCTTGTAATTCGCCAGCACCAGCAAACCCATCGGCCTTTTCGGACTGTATTTCTCCGGCACATAAACGTAAAAAGTCTCGGTGCTCAAATCGTAGTCTGTCGT
>JBEKZN010000257.1:0-3615 GCA_049509815.1 Opitutales bacterium | reverse complement strand
CGGTGGAGGACACGATTTCGATTTTGCGCGGGTTGAAGGAGCGGTTCGAGCTGCACCACGGGGTGCGGATCACGGACAACGCGCTGGTGGAGGCGGCGGTGCTGTCGCACCGGTACATCGCGGACCGGTTTCTGCCGGACAAGGCGATTGATCTGATGGACGAGGCGTGCGCGATGATCCGCACGGAGATGGACTCGATGCCGCAGGAGCTGGACGAGCTGTCGCGGCGGGTGCTGCAACTGGAGATCGAGGAGGCGGCGCTGAAAAACGAAAAGGACGAGGCGTCGAAGCGGCGGTTGGGCGAGCTGCGCAAGGAGCTGGCGGAGAAGCGGGCGGAGGCGTCGTCGCTGCGGGCGCGCTGGGAAGCGGAGAAGGCGGCGCGCGGGCGCGTGCAGAAAGTGCGCGAGGAGCTGGAGGCGACGCGGCGGGCGATGGAGGCGGCGGAGCGGGCCTACGATTTGCACAAGCTGGCGGAACTGCGGCACGGGACGATTCCGAAGCTGGAGGCGGAGCTGGCGAAGCTGGAAAAGAGCGAGGACAAGAACACGCTGTTCAAGGAGGAAGTGACGGCGGAGGAGATCGCGGAGATCGTGGCGAAGTGGACGGGCGTGCCGGTGACGCGGCTGCTCGAGGGCGAGAAGGAAAAATTGCTGCGCCTGGAAGACGTGCTGCACGAGCGCGTGGTGGGACAGCACGAGGCGGTGACGCTGGTGACGGAGGCGATTTTGCGGGCGCGCTCGGGCATCAAGGATCCGCGGCGGCCGATCGGGTCGTTTTTATTTCTGGGGCCGACGGGCGTGGGGAAGACCGAGCTGGCCAAGACGCTGGCGGCGGCGTTGTTCGACTCGGAGGACAACCTGACGCGGCTGGACATGAGCGAGTACATGGAAAAGCACTCGGTGGCGCGGCTGATCGGGGCGCCGCCGGGGTACGTGGGCTACGACGAGGGCGGCCAGTTGACGGAGGCGGTGCGGCGCAAGCCGTATTGCGTGGTGCTGTTTGACGAGGTGGAGAAGGCGCATCCGGACGTGTTCAACACGCTGCTGCAGATTCTCGACGACGGGCGGCTGACGGACAGCCAGGGCCGGGTGGTGGATTTCAAGAACACGGTGATCATCATGACGTCGAACATCGGATCGCGCTTCCTGCTGGAAGGGGTGACGGGCGACGAGATTCCGGAGAGCGTGCGGGAATCGGTGATGGCGGAGTTGCGGGGGGCGTTCCGGCCGGAGTTCTTGAACCGGATTGACGACGTGATTTTGTTCAAGCCGCTGTCGCTGGAGGAAATCACGAAGATCGTCGATCTGCTGGTGGCGGACGTGAACAAGCGGCTGGCGGACCGGCGCATCAGCATCGCGCTGGACGCGGAGGCGAAGAAGTGGGTGGGCGAAAAGGGCTACGACCCGGTGTTCGGGGCGCGGCCGCTGCGGCGGTTTTTGCAGAAGCAGGTGGAGACGCGGCTGGCGCGGGCGTTGATTGGCGGCGAGGTGCGCGAAGGGCAGACGGTGACGTTCAAGGTGGACGCGAAGAAGGGGGAGTTGGGGATGGAGGTGGGGGGGGCGACGGAGAAGGGCAAGAAAGCGGCGGCGCGTTAAGCAGTGGGTGGCGGGGGGCGCCAGGCTTCTTCGCGGCCTTCGTATTCGAGGGCGCATTCGAGTTCGCGGGCGAGGGCGGCGTCGGCAAAGCGTTCGACGAGGTGGAGGGCGAGGTCGAGGCCGGAGGTGATGCCGCCGGAGGTGACAATGTTGCCGGCGTCCACGACGCGGGCGGGGATGATTTGGGCGCCGACGGCGCTGAGGTTTTCGAGGGCGTCGTGATGGGTGACGGCGGGGCGGTCTTTCAAGAGGCCGGCGGCGGCGAGGAGCATGGCGCCGGTGCAGACGGAGGTCACGAGGGTGCCGGCGCGGTGGAGTTCGGCGAGGGCGGCGGGGATGGCGCCGCGGGCGATTTCGGTGCGGGCGCCGGTGGGCTTGCGGCTGATCCAGCCGCCGCCGGGGACGATGACGACATCGGGGCGGCCGGGACCGGCGGCCGGGCCGAGGCGGGCAGCCACCTGAACGCGCAGGCCATGATTGGCGGTGATTTCGCAGGGGGCGTCGATGGCGGCGAGTTCAACGCGCCAGCGGGGCTGGCGGGCCGCGGCCATGCGGAGGACTTCAAAGGGGGCAACTACATCCAGTTCGTCGAATCCGTCAAAGGCGATGATTTGCCAGAGCATGAGGGGGTTGTACGGGGTCAATATTGTTCCAAAATAGAGAATAAGCTTTGGCGTTGAGTAGCAATACCTAAGCGAGGGGGGTGTTTACTTCACCTATTTCAGGGGGTGGGAGCGGTTCGCGCTTGAGCGGGCGGGGCGGGTGCGGTTCGCTGTGGGGATGGCGAAGGCACC
The DNA here is from genome assembly GCA_049509815.1 of Opitutales bacterium. GTDB lineage: Bacteria > Verrucomicrobiota > Verrucomicrobiia > Opitutales > JABDGR01 > CAZDAQ01. Next base: position 1,226 of record JBEKZN010000257.1, on the reverse strand, counting down.
GGAGGCCGCGCGGGGCGCGGCGATCGAGTATTTCAACCGGCACACGGGCCGGGTGGAAACCGAGCAGGTGTATGGGGAGGCGGCGCTGCGGTGGGCGTATGAGAATCCGCTGGGGCGGTGGACGAATTGGGCGGTGGGGCGGCGGGCGTGGCTGGGGCGGTGGTACGGGTGGTGGATGCGCCAGCCGATCACGCGGGAAAAAATTGCGCCGTTTATCGAGCGGTATGGACTGGAGGCGGGGGAATTTGCGGAGGCGCCGGAAGCATATAAGTCGTTCGATGCGTTTTTTTCGCGGAAGCTGAGGCCGGGCGCGCGGCCGCTGGCGGGCGGGGAGGAAACGGTGGTGTTTGGGGCGGACGGACGGCATTTGGGGTTCCCGGACGTGACCCAGGCGGAGGGGGTGTTTGTGAAAGGACAGCGTTGGGATTTGACCGGGTTACTGGGAGATGCGGCGCTGGCGGAGCAGTACGCGCGCGGGACGCTGGTGTTGTCGCGGCTATGTCCGGTGGACTATCATCGTTTTCATTTTCCGACGGCGGGCACGCCGGGGGCGGCGCGGTGGCTGCCGGGGTCGTTGTGGAGCGTGAATCCGATTGCGCTGAGGCAGACCCTGGCGCGGCTGTGGGAGAACAAGCGGATGCTGACGGTGCTGGAGACGCCGCGGCTGGGGCGGGTTTTGCTGCTGGAGATCGGAGCGACCAACGTGGGGAGTATCACGCAGACCTTTGCGTCCGGAGTGCCCGCGGAGCGCGGGGCGGAGAAGGGGTATTTTTCGTTCGGCGGCTCGGCGACGGTGACGCTGTTTGAGCCCGGGCGTGTGAAGCTGGCGGAGGACTTGGTGGGACAGACCCGGGCGGGACGGGAATTGTACGCACGGATGGGGTCCAAGCTGGGTGTGAGGGCGGGTTAATTTGGCGAGGTTTTACCTTTGCGCCCCGCCGCGATCCCGTATAGGATGCGGGTTGAAAAGGTTTGTGTGGAGGCGTGGCATCGCCCTTGAGGCGCACCGACCGGGGAAACATTCGGCCCCGGGCACGGTCAATAGGAGGCGGTGCCCGCCGGTTCGCGCAAGCCGTTGACCGACACCGACCCCACCCCGCTGATGAAGACCTCGAGCATCGCCTTGCGCGTGGCGGACTTTCTCAAGGGGTATCCACCTTTTGAATACATGGAGGCGGGGGACGTGCAGCAGCTAGCGGCGCTGGGGCGGGTGAAATTTCACGAGG
>JBEKZN010000256.1:0-3620 GCA_049509815.1 Opitutales bacterium | reverse complement strand
TTGCCTTTTTCGACGCTGAGGACGGCGAACATTTCGAAACTCCACTTGTAAACTTCGTTGTTGATGGTTTCTTTTTCGAAGGAAGGGTCCACGCCGTAGAGGGTGGCGACGAGGATGACGTCGGCGCTGGAGGGGATGGTGTCGGTGTAGATGGGGTGGTAGCCGTCGAGGACGGCGTTGACGGGCGGGGCGGATTTGGGGGGTTGGGGGCCGGCGCAGCCGCCGAGGGAGAAGGCGAGCAGGCCGAGCAGGGCGCGCCAAAGGGGCGCGAGACGTTGAGGATGAGAGGACAGGGAAGGAATGGGCATGGTCAGGTTTTCGGCGTGGTCGTGGTGGCGGCCGGGGCGGCGGGTGGAGGGTTGAGTTGTGGAAGAAGGGTGAGCCAGCGTTTCCAGGCGTCGAGCATGGCTTGGTGGTTGGCGGGGGTGGGGGTGTCGTCCATGCCGGCGCGCATGAAGCCGTGGCCGGCGCCGGCGTAGATGACGGGTTGGTAGGTTTTGCCGGCGGCTTTCATGGCGGTGATGGTGGCGGGAACGGTGGTGGAGATGCGGGCGTCGTTTTCGCCGTAGAAGCCGTAAACGGGGCAGGCGATTTTAGCCATGTCGTCGGCGGCGGGAGGCGGGCCGTAGAAGACATAGGCGGCTTTGAGGTTTTTGTTTTGTGAAGCGTAGCGAAAGGCGGTGCCGCCGCCCCAGCAGAAGCCGGCCACCGCGACGGTGCCGCTGCAGGAGGGCAGTTGCGAGACGTAATTGGCGACGGCGTCCAAGTCGTCGTGGACTTGCTGGAGGGGCAGGGCGAAGACGGCCTGGATGACGGCGTCCTGGCTGGGGTAGGCGCTGGTGCCGCCGCCGTTGGGGCCCATGCCGGAGAGCAGGTCGGGGACGATGGCGATGTAGCCGTTTTCGGCGAGCTGGTCGGCGGCGGAGCGGACCCAATCGCTGAGGCCAAAAACTTCGTGGACGATGACGATGGCGGGAGCGCGGTCTTTGACTTCGGGGTAAGCGACGAAGCACTGGATTTTGCGGGGGCCGTCGAGCACAGTGACCCATTCGTGGTGGCGGGGGGAGTTGTTGAGGCGGTTGGAGACAGCCGTGGAGGTTTGGGCCGGGCTGGCGAGGGGAAGCAGGGCGAGGAGAAGCCAGGGCAGGAGTTTCATCGGGAGTGGGCATTCAACAAGGTTTTTTAGATTTTGCCAAGACTCATGCAAATCGGCTTGAGTGAGGCATCGGGCAGGGCTAATCCGCGGCGCCCGATACCCCGATAATGGCCTCATCACTGTGGAAGAAATTTATTGTGCTGGCCGGATTGGGCATGCTCGCGACCGGCGGTTGCGCGGGCGGTGCAAGTGCGGGCGCACCGGCGCCGGTATTTGCGGTGGGGCATCTGCGTTGCGAGGATCGGGCGGACCCGCTCGGGGTGGATTTGGCGCAGCCGCGGCTGAGCTGGCAGGTGCAGTCCACAGAGCGGGGAGCGGTGCAAACGGCGTACGAGGTGCTGGCAGCTTCGTCGCCGGAATTGCTAGCGAGCGGCGAGGGTGATTTGTGGGACAGCGGGAAGGTGATGTCCGATGAGACGCTCGGGATTGGTTACGCGGGCAAGCCGCTGGCGTCGGCGCAACTGGTTTATTGGAAAGTGCGGTCGTGGGATGGCGAGGGACAGGCGTCGGCGTGGAGTCCGATGGCAACATGGACGATGGGGGTGATGAATGACGCGGATTGGAAAGCGCAGTGGGTTGGCGCACCGGCGGGGTTGACGGCTTCGACGCTGGTGCTGCGGCATGAATTTACGGTGCGGCCGGGATTGCGGCGGGCGACGGTGAATGTGTGCGGACTGGGGCAATATGAGATGTCGTTCAACGGCCAGAAAGTCAGCGACGACCTGCTGGCGCCGGGCTGGACAGTGTACAACAAGACCTGCCTGTACGACACGTACGATGTGACGGCGATGTTGCAGGCGGGCCCGAATGCGGTGGGTTTGCTGCTGGCGAACGGGATGTATAATAATGTGGGCGGCGGCGGGCGCTATACGAAGTTCAAGGGTTCGTTCGGCCCGCTGCAGGCGATTGTGCAACTGCGGCTGGAATACGCCGATGGCACAGTGGAGGTGGTGGGCACGAATGAGACATGGCACGTGGCGGCGGGGCCGATCACGTTTTCCGGCGTGTATGGCGGGGAGGATTACGACGCGCGATTGGAGCCGAAGAATTGGAAACAGCCGGGTTTCGACGAATCGGGCTGGCGGACGGTGGCGGTGCTGGAGGGACCGGGCGGAAAACTGCGCGGACTGTCGTGCGCGGCGCCGCCGATCCGGGAGTTCGAGGTTTTGACGCCGGTGAAAATCACCGAGTTGCGGCCGGGGGTGAAGGTTTACGATCTCGGCCAGAACGCTGCGCTGATGCCGCGGATCACGGTGAGCGGCCCGGCGGGTGCACGGGTACGGATCACGCCGGCGGAGCTGCTGCACGCCGACGGCTCGGTGGACCGGGGGAGTGTGGGCGGCGGGCAGGCTTACTGGCAGTACACGCTGGGGGGCAACGGAGAGGAATCCTGGTTTCCGAAGTTTTTCTACCAAGGGGCGCGTTATTTGCAGGTCGAGTGCGTTGGGCCGGAGGGCGGGGGGCAGCCGGTGGTGGAATCGCTCGAAGGGGCGGTGGTGCATTCGGCGTGCCCGCCGGCGGGGGAATTTGCGTGCTCGAACGATTTGTTCAACCGCATTTACACGCTGATTTTGTGGGCGCAGCGCAGCAATTTGATGAGCGTGATCACGGATTGCCCGCATCGGGAGCGGTTGGGCTGGCTGGAGCAGGATTATTTGAACGGGCCGTCGCTGCGGTACGATTTCGACCTGGCGCCGCTGGTGAACAAGGTGCTCAACGACATGACGGACAGCCAACTGGAGAGCGGGCTGGTGCCGAGCATCGCGCCGGAGTACACGAAGTTCACCGACCGAAAGACGCCGCCGGGCGGGCGGAATGCGTTTGGGGATTCGCCGGAGTGGGGCAGTGCGCTGGTGCAGTGCGCGTGGCAGCAATACCAGTGGACGGGAGACTCCGAATGCCTGCAGCGTTACTATGCGCCGATGCAGCGGTATGTGGCTTATTTGCAGAGCCGGGCGAAGGACGGCATCATCAACTATGGACTGGGTGACTGGTATGACCTCGGGCCGAAGCGGCCGGGCGTCGCGCAGCTGACGCCGCTGGCGTTGACGGCCACGGCGATTTATTACTCCGACATCGTCATCCTGGAGCAAGCGGCGCAGGTTTTGGGGAAGGACGATGACGCGCTGAATTACGCCAAGCAGGCGGCGGAGGTGCGCACCGCATTCAACCAGGCACTGTTTCATGCGGACACGGGGTTCTACGCGACCGGAAGCCAGACGGCGGATGCGATGCCGCTGACGCTGGGGCTGGTCGAGCCGGAGCAGGCACCGCGAGTGCTGGACGCGCTGGTGGCGGATGTACGCAAGCATGGGAACGGGCTGACCTCGGGTGACGTGGGCTACGCCTACCTGCTGCGGGCACTGGAGGAAAACGGGCGCTCGGACGTGATTTTCGACATCAACAACCAGTCGGACAAACCCGGCTACGGCTACCAATTGAAAATGGGCGCGACGAGTCTCAC
>JBEKZN010000255.1:0-4641 GCA_049509815.1 Opitutales bacterium | reverse complement strand
GGACATATTATGCACGTGGCCGGGGCCGGTGAAGTATTGGAAGCGGAAGTTGTATTGAACGCGGGTGAGGTTGAGGTCGCTGACCATGTCCATGCCGTTCATGGAGGAGTAACCGAGGACGGCCTCGCCGAGGCGGGGGTTCACGAGCAGGTTGAAGGTGATGGTGTCGTACCAAGAGAGATTATTCTTCTGCACGGATTGTTCGGCGAGGGTGACGGAGGCCTGGTTGTCATTAGCGTCGTGATCGACGGCAATGACGCCGGTGGCGTTGGGGCCGTCGCGGTAGATGGCTCCGGGAGTGAGGGGCAGGCGGACGGCCTCCTCGAGACGGCCAACGCCGAAGGTAAGGTTGCCGTCGAGCTGGGCGGGGGATTGGCGGAGTTGTTCGATGGTTTCAGGAGCGAGGGCGGCAAGGGTTGTGGAATCGTATTGGATGGTGGTGAGGAGGCGCTTGATGCCGAAGGCTTGGAGGGCGTTGGTGAAACGGTAGGGCAAGCCGGTGGCGGGGAAGGCGGCGGTGTTGACGTCCGGGACGCCGAGGAACTTGGTGCCGGCGGTCACGGGTTGCTCAGGCCAAGCGAGGGTCCAGCGGGACGCAAGCGGGAACCAGACTTCGGAGGTGTGGGCGGGAAGGATGTCGTCGGACAAGTTGCCTTCGACGAGGTAGGATTTTGAGCCATCTTCTTCGGTCACGGTGGCGATGCGGTCGAAGGCCAGGGCAAGCGGAAAGGCGGGAAAGACATGCGGCGGCGGCGCGAGGGGCGCGGGAGTTACTTGCGCGCTGGGAGCGATTTGATCAACCACGGTCGCAACCAGGATCCCGCCGAGCAGAATCAGGATTGCGGGGGTGCGCCGCTGGCGCAGGTAGAGGGCCGCGAGCGCGGCGAGGAAGGCGACGACGTAAGTGATGGAAATCACCCAGATGGCTGATGGTGCCAGATGCGCCGGCTGTTGCAGCGCAGGGGTGGTGCTTTGCAGGTAAGCCGCGACGAAAATGAGGATGCCAAAGACGACACGAGGAGGCGCAGGGGCGGAACGGGCCAGGCGCGCCAGAGGACGCGGTCGTTAATCGGGGAATCGGTTTCGACGAGGGAGCCGACGATGAGGAGGGAAATCACGAACCAGGCGAGCCAGATGAGCATGACCGGCATCACATCGTCCGAATAATAGAGGCCGGCGTGCATCAGCCGAGCGAACGCCCAAGCGGGGTAGAAGTCGGTGAGGGCAAGCAAGCCCCACCACAGGGCGAGCCAGGGCCAGAGATGGCGGAAGTCTTTTTTGAGGATGTGAGCGACGAGGCTTTTCATGAGCGGATGGAGTTGGAGGTGCGGACCTGGCGGGCGAGGGTGAGGTAGATTTCGCGGAGTGGGAGAGGTTGGACGGCAACGGCGGCGCCGGGGAAAAGTTCGAGGCAGCGGCGCTCGGATTCGTCGGGGACGTAACGAGATTCGACGAAGCGGACGAGGGAGCCGGCTTCGGCGTAGTCGTGCCAGGAGGTGGGGAAGGTTTCCTGTTTACGGTTTACGGTTTGCGGTTCAGAAGTGATGGGGCGGGTGATTTCGAGGCGGCGGAAGCGGTTTTGGAGGGAATCGAGCGGTTCGGAGAGCTGGAGGCGGCCGTGGTCGATGAAAGCGATGTGGTCGGCGAGGCGCTCGACTTCCTCGATGTCGTGGGAGGAGAGGAAGACGGTCCAGTCGCCGAGGGAGGAGACTTCGAGGACGCCGCGGATGAAGTCGTCGCGCACGACGGGGTCGAGGCCGCTGAAAGGTTCGTCGAGGACGAGGAGGGTGGGGCGGTGGGCGAGGACGGAGAGCAGGAGGGCCTTCATTTTCATGCCGCGGGAGAGGTGCTTGAGCTTGCGGTCGGCAGGGAGCTCGAATTTGGCCATGAGGGTGTTTTCGAGTTCGCGGTCCCAGCCGGGATGGAAGGGACGGCAGTAGTCGTTGAAGGCGGCGACGGTCATCCACTCGGGGAGGGCGAGGTTTTCGGAGACGTAGCCGATTTGGGCGAACTCGCGCGGAGAGAGACGGCGCGAATCGGCGCCAAGGACGCGGGCGGTGCCGGAGTTGGGGGTGAGGAGGTTGAGGAGGAGCTTGATGGTGGTGGTCTTGCCCGCGCCGTTGGGCCCGAGCAGGGCGAAGACGGAGCCGGCGGGGACGGCGAGGTCGAGGCCGCAGACGGCTTCGAGGCGGCGGAAACGGCAGGTGAGGCCGAGGGTTTCGATGATGTTCATGGCTTGGAGGGGTCGGAAAGTTTGCGCCAGTGGGCGGCGACGGCGGTCTGGACCTCGTCGAGGGTGAGGCCGAATTTTTTGGCCTCGACGATGGTGCGCTCGAGCTCGGGGCCGAGGAGTTCAGCGCGCTCGCGGCGGGAGCCGGGGACGGGGCGGGCGACGATGCTGCCGATGGCGGGGGTGGTGACGAGGACGCCTTCGTGGACGAGGGCGGCCTGGACCTTGTGGGCGGTGTTGGGGTTGATGCGGAGTTCCTGGCTGAGCTGGCGGACGGAGGGGAACTTGTCGCCGGGCTGGAGCTGGCCGGAGACGACGGCGCGCTTGACGGCGAAGAGGACCTGCTCGGCGACGGGGAGGCCGGGCTTGAGTTCGATGGAAAAGGGGAGCATGGCGCGGCTGTACTATTACTACTAGTACGGGTAGTACAATGAGCGCAAGAAGAATTTTTAAAGTATTTTCGGCGGCGTCGCCACCCCGGGGTATCGCTTCGCTCGACCCCGGGCTTGGCTCCTTCGGCCTTTCAGGCCGAAAGCATCCAGCATTTGCGGGCAGAGTCCTAAGGCGCGGCCGCGGGGGCGAGCGGCGGGGGCTGGTAGGCGGGGACGCCGAACTGCCAGAGGTAGAAGGCCATGAGGTCGGCGAGTTCGGCGAGGCGCTGGGCCTTGGTGGAGCCGATGCCGTGGCCGGCCTCGTAGTCCACACGCAGGAGGACGAGGGGGGCGCCGGCCTGCTCGAGGCGGGCGGCGAACTTGCCGGGCTCCCAGGGCGGGACGCGGGGGTCGTTCATGCCGGTGGTGAGCATCACGGCAGGATATTTTGTGCCATCGACGACGTGCTGGTAGGCGTCCATCGCGTAGAGGGCGCGGAAGCCGTCGGGTTCGGTGACGGTGCCGAATTCGGGGATGTTGGGGACGCCGTTGGAGTCGGTCTCGCTGCGGATGGCGTTGAGGACGCCGACCTGGGCGACGACGGCGGCGAAGAGGTCGGGGCGCTCGGTGAGGGCGCGGCCGACGGTGATGCCGCCGGCGCTGCCGCCGGAGATGCCGAGGCGGGAAGTGGAGGTGTATTTATTGTTGATGAGCCACTGGGCGCAGGCGATGAGGTCCTTCCAGGTGTTGGGCTTGGTGAGTTTCTGGCCGGCCTGGTGCCATTGCTCGCCGTAGGCGCCGCCGCCGCGGACGTGGGCTTCGGCGTAGATGCCGCCGCGTTCGTACCAGGCGAGAAGGACGGGGGAGAAGACGGGGGTGTCGATGACGCCGTAGGAGCCGTAGGCGGTGAGCCAGGTGGGGTTGGTGCCGTCGAGCTTGATGTCCTTGCGGTGGATGATGGACATGGGCACGAGCACGCCGTCGTAGGAAGGGACTTTGACCTCCTCGGCGACGAGGTCGTCAGGCTGGTCGTAGGGGCCGCGGGGCTGGAGGTGGGTGTCGGTGACGCTGCCGGTGACGGGGTCGTAAACGTAGTAGCCGCCGGTGTCGGTCCAGGAGGTAAGGAGCATTTTCACGCCGTCGAGGCGGGGGTCGATGACGAGGTCGTCGATGGAGCCTTTGAGAGGAAGGTCGATGTCAACGGGTTTGGCACCGGAGGTGTAGGCGAGTTGCTGGAGGCGGAAGATGCCGCCGTCGAGGAGGGTGATGTAGGCGGCGTCGCGGGCGTCGGCGATGGATTCGGGGACAGCGTCGCCGGGCGGGATGACGACAGTGGCGTTGGTGAAGTCGGGGGCGTTGATATTGGTGAGGAGGAGCTTGGAGCGGGGGGCGTTTTTGAAGGTGATGACGTAGAGGTCGTCGCCGTGAACGGAATTAGAGACGATGAGGTCGTCGAAGTCGAAGAGGCGGCGCCAGCTGGGGTGGCCGGCGTCGAGGTCGGCGAGAGTGGAGACGTAGAGGGCGTATTCGTTGCGGGTGCCGTCGGTGACGGTGGCGTAAACGCGGGGGTCGCCGTAGATGGTGCTGAGGAAGGGGATTTGCGGGGGCGTGATGGTGGCGCCGCCGGGGTTTTCAGTGCCGAAGACGACGGGGTCCTGGGCGGGGTCGGCGCCGAGACGGTGGTAGCGGATCTGGCTGTCTTGATAGAGGAGGGTGGAGGGGGCGTCGGCGGGACGTTCCTTGAGCTGGTTGTAGAAGAAGCCGGATTCGTCGTCGCGCCAGTCGATGCCGCCGAATTGGGCGCGGGGGATGGCGAGGCCGAGGTCCTTGCCGGTGGCGGTGTCGAGGAGGTGGATGACGGCGTTTTCGGAGCCGCCGTGGGAAGCGCCGTAGGCGACGTAGGTGCCGTTAATCGAGGGGGTGTAGTAGTTGATGGCGACGGGCGCGCCGTCGGGGCCTTTCAAGGTGTCGGGGTCGAGGAGGAGCTGCTCGGGGGCGTTCCAGCCGGCGCGGGTGTAGAGCTTGAACTGGTTGTCGCCG
>JBEKZN010000254.1:0-3633 GCA_049509815.1 Opitutales bacterium | reverse complement strand
CCAATATCTGGATACGCTTTCGTCCATTCCGGCCGGTGCCCCGGAAATCCTCCTCGGCTACTCGCTTGGCGGCCGCCTCGCCCTGCGCCACGCCCTCGCCCGGCCCGGTCGCTGGGCCGCCCTCGTCCTCATCGCCGTTTCACCTGGGCTCGCCGATCCCGCCGCCCGCGCTGCCCGCCGCGCGGACGACGAATCTCTCGCCGCGGAAATCCTCGCCGGCGGCGTCCCCGCGTTTCTCGAGCAATGGCAGCGCCGTCCGCTCATCGCCACACAAACCCGGCTGCCCGCCGAATGGCGCAGCGCGATGCAGGCCCGCCGCCGGCGCCTGCGCCCCGCCGGCCTCGCCGCCAGCCTGCGCCAGTTCGGCCAGGGCGCCCTCGATCCGGTCTGGGACCGCCTGCCCGAGTTGCGCCTGCCCGTGCTGCTCGCCGCCGGCGCGGACGACCCCGCGTACATCGCCCTCGCCCAAGCCATGCGCGCGCGCCTGCCGTCCGCGGAATTTCTCCTCGTTCCCGACGCCGGCCACCTCGCGCACCTCGAAAACCTCCGCGCATTCGCCGATGGCCTGCGCGATTTTCTCCGGCGTCACGGTCTGCTCTCCGCCGAATCTTGACCAACAAAAAGGCCGGTGGCGCTGCGCCACCGGCCTCGTGAAAAATCGGCGTCCGCTCAGGGCCCCACGCGCTGCATCGGCTGCCCCGGCGTGCCCATCTGGTAAACTCCCGTGCACACCGAAAAATCACCGGGATACACGTAAATCAGACGCTTGATCGGATCCCAGAACGCCACCCCGCCGCCCAGCGACACGATTTGCAGCGAGGTCGAGGCCAGCTCCACCTGCTTCAAGCTCGCCCCCACGGTTGACGGACTCGTCAGTCCGGCCGGCGCTGCCGCTGGCGTCGGTGTCGGTGGTGGTGTCGCCGCCGGCGTGCCGCCCGTGTTGATGCTGTTCAAGCCGCCGAACGGCAGCGGGCCCTGGCCGGGCATGGAATTGCCGCTCGGCGTCGGCGTGTTGCCCGTGTCAATGCTGCTGTTCAAGTGCCCGAACGGCGGCTGCCCTTGGTCGGAGGACGAAGAGCCGGAATTGTCGTTCTGCGCCCAGGTCACAAGGGCGGTGGCGATGGCGGCCAGCGCAAGGCTGCCCGCGAGCAACGGGCGGCGCCCGGAGGAAACAGGGAGGATTTTCATGGTTGGGGTGGGTTAAATTAAAATCTCGGATGAAAAATCACGCCGCTCAAACCAGCTTGCGGTACGCCGCGGCGTCCAGCAATCCCGCCGCCGCCTTCGGATCGGCCAGCCGCACCTTCAGCATCCAGCCGGCGCCGTAGGCGTCCTTGTTCACCAGCTCCGGCTGCGTCTCCAGCAGCGGGTTGAACTCCAGCACCTCCGCCGCCGCCGGCATGAACAAATCCGACGCCGCCTTCACCGACTCCACCACGCCGAACACCCCGCCCGCGGCAAACTTCGCCCCGACCTTGCACAGCTCCACGAACACAATGTCGCCCAGGCTCTCCTGCGCGTAGTCCGTGATGCCCACCAGCGCGGTGCCATCACCGGCCGGCTTCAGCCATTCATGCTCTTTGGTGTAACGCAAATCGTCCGGAACAAGGCTCATGGGAAGGGAAGATTAAAGATACAGCTTTCAAATCGGATGGGAAGCAAATTACCCGCATCCCCAAATGCCTCCTGGCTCCGCCCAACCCTTCAACCTTTTAACCCTTTAACGCTTCAACCCCCGCCGCCGCTTTGTGCAGCGGCGGCTTCGCCACCTTCAGCTCAACCACCGTGCCGCGCAAATCCACGCTCAACGGCGTCCCCGCTTCCAGCACCCCGCGCTCCACCAGCGCGCTCCCGATTGGCCGGTTCAACACCGGCGACATCGTGCCCGACAGCACCGTCCCCGCCGCCCGGCCCGCCGCCGTCACCACTGCGCCCGCCCGCGCGATGCGCCGGTCGTCGAGCGTGAAAAACACCACCCGCCGCGCCGGCCCCGCCGCCGCCTCCGCCGCCAGCGCCTCGCGCCCGACAAAGCCGCCCGGTTTCTCCAGTTTCACCGCCCACCCCAAACCGGCCTGCAACGGCGAAATCTCGCGGCTGATTTCATGCCCGTACAACGGCAGCCCCGCTTCCAGCCGCAGGCTGTCGCGCGCGCCCAGGCCGCACGGCTGCAAGCCCAGATCCCGGCCCGCCGCCAGCAGCGCGTCCGCCAGTGCCGCCGCCCGCGCCGGCGCCACATAAAATTCAAACCCGTCCTCGCCTGTGTAACCGGTCCGGCTCGCCCGCACCGGCACTCCCGCCAGCGTCATGTCCGCAAACGCAAATCGCGGCAGCGCCCCCGGATTCGCTCCCGGCGCCAGGCGTCCGGTGATCGCCACCGCCTGCGGCCCCTGCAACGCCAGTTGCGCGTACTCCGCCGACACCTCCCGCACCACGCAGTCGAAACCCGCCGCCTGCTCCTTCAGCCACGCCACGTCCCCCGGCGTGTTCCCTGCGTTCAGGCAAATGAAAAATTCCTGCGCCCCGAGCCGATAGACAATGATGTCGTCCACCACCCCGCCGTCCGCCACGCACATCAGCGTGTACCGCGCCCGCCCCGGCGCCAGGTTGTCCAGCCGGTTCGTCGCCACCCGCTCCAAAAACGCCGCTGCGTCCGGCCCGCTCACCGCCGCCTCGCCCATGTGCGAAACATCGAACAACCCCGCCGCCCCGCGCGTCGCCCGGTGCTCCTCCAGAATGCCCGCGTACTGCACCGGCATCTCCCAGCCCGCAAACGGCACCATCCGCGCCCCCTGGCGCGTGTGCCACTCGTACAACGGCGTGCGCAACAACGTCTCGCTCATGCGTCGCCACGGTGCACGAAATCCCGCCGGGCGCAAACCCCTTCGCCGCTTTTCCGCCCTCTGCTAGGCTTGAAAGCCCCCCGGAATTTGGGTCTAGTGACCGTTTACGCCCATGGCCCTGGAACAAACCCTTGTTATCCTCAAGCCCGACGCCCTCAACCAGCATCTGGCCGGCCAGGTCATTGACCGCTTTGAGCGCGCCGGCTTCGACATCGTCGCCTGCAAAATGATGCGCCTCACCGACGCCCTCCTGCGCGAACATTACGCCCACCTCGCCAAGCTCCCTTTCTTTCCCGACATCGTCCGCTTCATGGGCTCGCGCCCGGTCATCATCCTGATCCTGCGTGGCGAGAACGCCATCGACCGCGTCCGCGAACTCCTCGGCCCCACCGATTCCGCCAAGGCCCCCAAAGGCACCATCCGCGGCGACCTCGGCCGCGACAAAATGCTCAATGTCTGCCACGCCTCGGACAGCCCCTCCGCCGCCGCCGAGGAAATTAAGCGCTTCTTTCAGCCCGCCGAAGTGTTCGCGTAAACGCCGGCGGCCCCGCCAAATAGCGCGGGCCCCGAACGCATTGCTCGGAGCCCGCGGATCAACGGCCTCCCGGCCATTGGCCATGGTCTCTACGACGTCGGCGCCGTCCCGGCCGGGTTCGCTTCCGTCGTCGGCGTGCCGTTTTCCGGCTCGCGGCGCATCGCCGAACCAGGCGTCACCAACGTCGGCTCCTGGAAAAGCGTGCCCGGAGGCAGGTTCGGGAACGCCTGGCGCGCCGGCGAACCACCGGGCGAAATC
>JBEKZN010000253.1:0-3667 GCA_049509815.1 Opitutales bacterium | reverse complement strand
CGCCGGCCTCGGCGGCGATGGCGGCGGCGGTGAGGGGGTTGTCGCCGGTGATCATGACGGTGCGGATGCCCATGCGGCGGAGTTCGGCGAAGCGTTCCTTGATGCCGCCTTTGACCACGTCCTTTAAATGGATAACGCCGAGGATAACTTCATTTTCAGAAACGACGAGGGGGGTGCCACCGGAGCGGGAGACGGTTTCGGCGATGGCGGCGACTTCGGCGGGGTAGCGGCCGCCCTGGGTCTCGACCCAGGCACGGACGCTCTCGGCGGCGCCTTTGCGGATCTGGCGCGCGGGCAGGCCCTGGGCGGGCGCGAGGTTGACGCCGCTCATGCGGGTTTGGGCGGTGAAGGGGACGAAGACGGCGTGGGGCTCGGTGAGATCGCGGGCACGGAGGTTGAACTTGGATTTGGCGAGGACGACGATGCTGCGGCCCTCGGGGGTTTCGTCGGAGAGCGAGGCGAGTTGGGCGGCGTCGGCCAGGCGTTCGGGGGCGGCACCGGGAGCGGGGAGGAATTCGGAGGCCTGGCGGTTGCCGAGGGTGATGGTGCCGGTTTTGTCGAGGAGGAGGACGTCGATGTCGCCGGCGGCTTCGACGGCGCGGCCGCTCATGGCGAGGACGTTGCGCTGGAGGAGACGGTCCATGCCGGCGATGCCGATGGCGCTGAGGAGTCCGCCGATGGTGGTGGGGATGAGGCAGACGAGGAGGGCGATAAGCGCGGTGATAGAGAAGGTGACGCCGGCGTACACGCCGTAGGGTTTGAGGGTGATGATGACCAGCAGGAAGATGAAGGTGAGGGCGGCGAGGAGGATGGTGAGGGCGATTTCATTGGGGGTTTTCTGGCGGCGGGCGCCCTCGACGAGGCTGATCATGTGGTCGAGGAAGCCTTCGCCCGGGTCGGCGGTGATGCGGACGAGCAGCTGGTCGGAGAGCACGCGGGTGCCACCGGTGACGGCGCTGCGGTCGCCGCCGCTTTCGCGGATGACGGGGGCGGACTCGCCGGTGATGGCGGATTCATCGACGCTGGCGATGCCCTCGATGACCTCGCCGTCGCCGGGGATCAACTGGCCGGTGGCGATAAAGACGACGTCGCCTTTTTGGAGGTGGGCGGCGTTGACGCTTTCGAGGGTGCCGTCCTTGGCGCGGCGCTGGGCGAAGAGCTGCTGGCGGGAGGCGCGCAGGGCGCGGGCCTGGGCCTTGCCGCGGCCTTCGGCGACGGCTTCGGCGAAATTGGCGAAGACAACGGTGAAGAGGAGCCAGAGGGCGATCTGCAGGACGTAGCCGAACGGCTCCTTGGAAGTGAAGAGCTGGCCGAAGGTGAGCATGGCGCCGACGAGGGTGACGAACATCACCGGGTTTTTGAACTGGCAGCGCGGGTCGAGCTTTTTGAAGGAATCGACGACGGCCTTCACGAGGATTTCTCGATCGAGCAAGGAGATGGCTTTAGCGCTCATGGAAGGGTGAAGTTAAGGAATTTAAACCACAAAAAACGCAAAGGACGCACAAGGAGGGTGAGTTTGGTTTTGAGGGCAATGGTGAAGGGATTATTTAATTTTTCTGAAATTAGATGTGCGCGGTTTTTTCCGCAGACACGATTAGAAGAGGGTGCCGGCGTGCATGAGGAAGTGCTCGACGATGGGGCCCATGGCGAGGGCGGGCAGGAAGGTGAGGGCGCCCACGAGAACGACCGTGCCAATGAGGAGAGCGATGAAGGTGAGGCCGTCGGTTTGGAAGGTGCCGGGGCTGGCGGGGATGAGTTTTTTACGGGCGAGGTTGCCGGCGAGGGCGAGGATGGGCACGATCATGAGGAAGCGGCCAATGAGGGCGGCGAGGCCGAGGGTGGTGTCGTAGTGGGGGTCGTTGTTGGAGGGAGCGGCGGTGAGGCCGGCGAAGGCGCTGCCGTTGTTGCCAACACAGGAGCTGTAGGCGTAGAGCATTTCGCTGAAGCCGTGGGGGCCGGCGTTGTTGAGGCCGGCCTGACCCCAGTCGCTGACGGCAGCCCAGGCGGTGAAGCCGAGGATAGTGGTGGAGAGGACCATGAGGACGAGCATGACGAGCTTGACGTCGTAGGCCTCGATTTTTTTGCCGAGGTACTCGGGGGTGCGGCCGACCATGAGGCCGGCGATGAACACGGCGAGGATGACAAAGATGAGCATGCCGTAGAGGCCGGCACCGACGCCGCCGAAGATGACCTCGCCGGTTTCGATATTGAACAAGGGCACGAGACCACCGAGGGGCGTGAAGGAGTCGTGCATGGAATTGACGGCGCCGCAGGAGGCGTCGGTGGTGATAGTGGCGAAGAGGGCGGAGTCGAAGATGCCGAAGCGGACCTCCTTGCCCTCCATGTTGCCGTCGGAAGCGGCGACGCCGAGGTTTTGGTGGATGGGGTTCCCGGCGGCTTCGAACTTCCAGGCGACGAGGACGCCGATGACGAACATGACAAACATGGCGCCCCAGACGGCCCAGCCGTGGCGCTGGTTTTTCACGCTGCGCCCGAGGTAGTAGGTGAGGGCGCTGGGGATGGCGAAGATGGAGAGGATCTGGATGAAGTTGGAAAGGGGCGTGGGATTTTCGAAGGGGTGCGCGGCGTTGACGTTGGTGTAGCCGCCGCCGTTGGTGCCGAGCATTTTGATGGCCATCTGCGAGGCCATCGGGCCCTGGACGATGGTCTGGGTATCCACAGTCTGGTTGATGATAACGGGCTTGCCGGCGTTGTCGTTGACGGGGTTGCCGGAGCTGTCGGTCTTGGGCGTCTGGTAGGTGTAGGGATCGAGGGTGTGGGCGACGGTGTAGGGATGGAAATTCTGGATCATGCCCTGGGACACGAGGAAGGGCGCGTAAACGAGGCAGATGGGCAGGAGGAGGTAGTAGGTGATGCGGGTGACATCGACCCAAAAGTTGCCGATGGTCTGGCAGGTGCGGCGGGCGAGACCGCGCACGAGGGCGGCGGCGACGGCGATGCCGACGGCGGCAGAGGTGAAATTGTGCATGGCGAGCGCGACCATCTGCGAGAAGTAGGACATGGTGCTCTCACCCTCGTAGCTTTGCCAGTTGGTGTTGGTGGTGAAGCTGGCCGCGGTGTTAAAGGCGAGGTGGGGCGCCAGGCCGGGGAAGTTTTGGGGATTGAGGGGGAAGTGGTCCTGGTAGCGCAGGATGAAGTAGGTGAGCAGCATTCCCACGAGGCTGAAGAGCAGCATCGAGATGGTGTAGGCGATCCAGCCCTGTTCGCGGTCGGCGTCGATGCGGCAGAGGCGGTAGGTGAGCCGTTCGAGCGGGCGCAGGACGGGGTCGAACCAGGTGCGGCCCTGGGCGTCGAGGACCTGCACGAGGTAGAGGCCAAGCGGCTTGGTGATGAGCAGCAGGGCGGCGACGTAGAGGGCAAATTGGAGCCAGGCGTTGGGATCGTTCATGGTGGGTGCACTTAGAATTTTTCGGGACAGAGGACTGCCACCACCAGGTAGATGAGGCAGGCGAAGGAAATGATTCCGATGATGATGGTTTCCATGGCAGAAATGGGTGGGTGGAGCGGGCGCGGGGTTAGCGCACCTTCTCGCAAAAATAGGCGTAGGCGATCGCCAGGACGAAGAACCCGATGGAGACGCCCACAAAGACAAGGTCGTTCATGGGCCGCATCCTACCACGGGAAGCGGGCGGGGGCTAATTAAGAC
>JBEKZN010000252.1:0-3689 GCA_049509815.1 Opitutales bacterium | reverse complement strand
AAGCCGGCTGCCGCTGAGCACGCAATGGGTGAACACCGGCAAGCTGGTGGACGGGGTGCTGGCGGATTTGAAGTTTCAGCAGTCGGAGCGCGAGGTGGAGATTCAACGGGGAGAGTTGTCGGCGTGCCAGGGCGATCCGGCGTTGTTGAAGCAGGCGTGGATCAACCTGCTGTCGAACGCCTTCAAGTACACGCGGCAGCGTCGGCCGGCGGTAATCGAAATCGGCTGCCGGACGGAGTCGGGCGAAAACGTGTATTTTGTGCGGGACAACGGGGCGGGGTTCGACATGCGGTACGCGCACAAATTGTTCGGCGTGTTCCAGCGGCTGCACCGGGCGGACGAGTATGAGGGCACGGGCGTGGGCCTGGCCATCGTGCAGCGGGTCATCCACCGCCATGGCGGCCGGGTGTGGGCGGAGGCGGTCCCGGATCGCGGCGCGACGTTTTATTTCACCCTCCAAGGAGAAACCAAATCATGAATGAAACGAACAGCGTGGAGATATTGATCGTCGAAGACAGCCCCCAGGATCTCGAACTGGCGTTGCGGGCGTTAAAAAAAGCCAATCTCACCAATCAAATCCAGGTCGCGCGCGACGGCGCGGAGGCGCTGGAATTTCTCTTTTGCGAAGGCGCCTACGCCGGGCGCAAGATCGAGAACGGCCCCAAAGTCGTGCTGCTGGATTTGAAGCTGCCCAAGGTGGACGGGCTGGAGGTCTTGAAGCGCCTCAAGAGCGATCCGCGGACGAAGGCCATTCCGGTGGTCGTGCTCACCTCGTCGAAGGAGCAGCGGGACGTGGTGGAAAGCTACAAGCTCGGCGTCAACAGCTACATCGTCAAGCCGGTGAATTTTGAAGGCTTTGCCGCCGCCGTGCAGGAGCTGGGAATGTACTGGCTCCTGCTCAACCAACCCCCTAAAATGGAGACCTGACCGGATGCCGCAGCCGCTAAAGATGCTATTGGTGGAGGACAGCCCCGATGACGCCATCCTGTTGGTGCGGGAGTTGTTGCGCGCGGGGTTTGATCCCCAATGGACACGCGTGGACACCGAGGCGGATTATCTCGCCAGCCTGCACGCCGGGCTTGACCTGGTGATTTCCGACTACGCGATGCCGCAATTCGACGGCCTCCGCGCCCTGGAACTGCTGAAGCAGCGCGGACTGGACATTCCGTTCATCATCGTCTCGGGCACCATTGGCGAGGACACCGCGGTGACCGCCATGAAAAACGGGGCCAGCGATTATCTGATCAAGGACCGGTTGACGCGTCTGGGTCCGGCGGTGAGCCACGCCTTGGACAAAGCCCGGCTGCGCCGGGAGAGCATGCAAACCGAGAAAGAGCTGAAGCTGTTTCGGGCGCTGATGGACCAGGGCAGTGATACTTTTGAGGTGCTGGATGCGCAGACGGGCCGGATTCTCGACGTTAATCTGAAAGGGTGCGCGGACCATGGGTACACCCAGGAGGAGTATTTGCAGTTGACGGTTTACGATTTGGCGCCGGAACTGCCGCCGGGAGCATGGCCGGAGCGGGTCAAGGCCATCCGGCGCGGGGAATTTTCGAGTGTCGAAACCACGCATCGGCGCAAGGACGGCAGCACGTATCCGGTGGAGATAAGCATCACGTGCGTCCAACTCGACCGGGAATATATCGTGGCGGTGGTGCGGAACATTACCGAGCGCAAGCGGGCGGAGCAGTCGCTGAAGCTGTTTCGGGCGCTGGTGGACCGGGGCAACGACGGGTTTGAGGTGCTGGATCCGGAGACGGGGCAGTTTCTTGACGTAAACGAGCGGGGCTGCGTAGGCCTGGGGTACACGCGTGAGGAATTTTTGCAACTGAAGGTGTTTGAGGTTGATCCGCAGTTGACGCCGGCCATTTGGGCGGAGCGGCTGGCCTTGATCCGGCGGAACGCGCCGCCGAGCATCGAGACGGTGCACCGAAGGAAGGATGGGACGTTGATGCCGGTGGAAGTCAGTGTGCGGTGCGTGCAGCTTGACCGCGAATACATGGTGGCGGCCGTGCGCGACATTTCCGAGCGCAAGCGGGCGGAGGCGACATTGCGGGAGAGCGAGGAACGGTTCCGTCAACTGGCGGAAAACATGACGGAAGTCTTTTGGGTAACCAGTTGCGAAACGGGCGATATTTTGTATGTCAGCCCGGCCTATGAAAAAATCTGGGGGCGCACCTGCGAGAGTCTCTACCAGTCGCCGTACAGTTGGGAGCAGGCCATTCACCTGGATGACCGGCAGCGGGTCGGCGATGCTTTTCAGGCCACAGCGCAAAAAGGCAAATTCGACGAGATTTACCGGGTAACGCAACCCGACGGTTCGATGCGCTGGATCCATGACCGCGGTTTTCCCGTAGCCAATGCGGAGGGAAAGATTTACCGGATTGCGGGGATCGCCGAGGACATCACCAAGCAGCGCCGGCTGGAGGAGCAGTTCCGGCAGTTGCAGAAGATGGAGGCAATTGGGACGCTGGCGGGCGGGATCGCGCACGATTTCAACAATATCCTCGCGGCCATGAACGGCTACACCGACCTAGCCAAGCTGCATGCCGCGGGCAACACCGCGGTGCTGGAATGCCTCGACACCGTATCGAAGGCTGGGAAGCGCGCCGTGGACCTGGTGCGGCAGATTTTGACATTCAGCCGGCAGCACGAAGTCCGGCGCAAGCCGATCCGGCTGCAGGAGGCGGTGGCCGAATCGCTGAAGCTGCTGCGGGCGACGATTCCGACGACCATCGAGTTCAGCGTGGACATCGCCGCGAGTGCGCCCATGGTGCTGGGCGACGCGACGCAGATCCACCAGATCGTCATGAACCTGGGCACGAACGCCCTGCACGCGATGCAGGACCGGCCCGGGCGTTTTGAGGTCAGGCTGCAGAAATTCGAGGTGGATGCGATGCTGGCCGGCACACATCCGCAACTGCGCGCGGGCACTTATGCGCGGCTGAGCGTGAGCGACACCGGCCACGGCATGAACCGTGCAACGCTGGAGCGCATTTTCGAGCCGTTTTTCACGACGAAAGAGCCGGGCGTGGGCACGGGTCTGGGGTTGGCGGTGGTGCATGGCATCATGCAGGACCACGACGGAGTCATCACCGTGTACAGCCAGCCGGGCGAGGGCACGGTGTTTCATTTGTATTTTCCGGCCTACTCCGGCGAGGCGGCGGCGGCGGATGCAGCGGCGCCCGCCATCCTGGGCGGCTCCGGCAAGCGCATCCTGTATGTGGACGACGAGGAAATTCTCGCGCAGATGGGTAAGAAGACCCTGGAGCGGCTGGGCTATGTGGTCGAGGCGCAGACGAACGTGATCGCGGCGCTCGCGGCGGTGCGCGCCCAGCCGCAGGCCTACGACTTGGTGGTGACCGACCAGACGATGCCGGAGATGACGGGAACGGATCTGGCGAAGCAACTGCTGCAAATCCGGCCGGACTTGCCGATCATCCTGACGACCGGGTACAGCGCGAACCTTACGGCCGAGCGGGTGCACTCGCTCGGCATTCGGGAATTGCTGATGAAGCCGCACACTTTGCAATCGCTGGCCCTGGCCGTGCAGCGGGCGCTGGCGTGAGCGCGGCCGCTTATTTACCGCCAAGCGTCGATCGGAAATACGGCCACGCATCATGCAGGTAAACGCCGAACGGCGCCCACCAGATGAAATCATTGGTGATACAAAGGGCCAGGGTGGCCGG
>JBEKZN010000251.1:0-3706 GCA_049509815.1 Opitutales bacterium | reverse complement strand
CGACCACCGCACCCACCCCGCGTATTCAAGAATCGCATACACCGCCACCCACGCCCCCGCCGCGGCGAACAGCATTTCATAAAGCGAGGGCAAATCCTTCCGCTGCCGGTAAATCATCCCAACGGCCAGGCACGCGCCGGCCGCGGTCAGCATGTTCCACTTTGCCCAGTCGCCGCCCATCGCCGCCCCGCCCCACCACGCGCCCAGCCCATAGGCCACCGCCGCCACGCGAATCGCCATCTCCCGCGCCTGCGCCGCGCCCTTGCGCCCCCGCATCTGCGCCAGCAGATCCGCTCCCGTCATTACCGCGAAAAACGCCGTCGGAAACACCAGCGTGAATCCGGGCCACGTTTCGCGGCTCGTGGCATGCAATCGGTCCGCCACCGCGAGAATTTCCAGCGGGTGTCCCGTCGCCGTCAGCACCGCCGCCACATAACACGCCTGCGCGCCCGCATATCCCAGCGTCAGCGGCCACGCCCAGGCCTTGGTCGTTCGCAAGCCCGCGCCCACCACTGCCAGCCCCAGCGCCGCTCCAAGCGTTACTTCCAGCTCGCCGTTGCTCAGCGCAAAAAAGCATGAAAGCGTTCCGGTAAAAACGGCCATCAGCGCCAGACCCTGCCGGTTGCGCGCCATGGCTATGGCCGTCAAACCCAGCACCGCCGCAAACTGCAGCGCCAGCCCGAGCCCGAGGCTCGACACCACCTTCACCGCCGGCACCGCGTAGGCGGCGTACGCTGCAAAATACCCCAGCGCCAGTCCGCCCGCAAATACCACCCGCCCGTAAATCGGCATCGTACGCTCAATCCACCGGCCCAACCCCGCCAACCCACCCGCAATCGCGAGCACCTCCAGCAGCCGCACCCACGGCGTGGCGTGCACGCTGACATAGACCCCGAAAAACACCACCGCCACGACGAGAAATGAAATCCCCAGCCGCGTCGCCCACCACGCGCCCAGTTGAATCTCCAAGTGCGGGTCTTTTTCCCGGGGTTCCGCGGCAGAGGTGTTCGACGCCTCCACCCATTCCTTCTCCGGCACGTAAGCCGCGGCCGGTTGCTCGGCTGGTTTTGGGGGCTGAGTCGTGTACGCGGGTGCGGGAAACGACGGGCGAATTTTTGACCCTGGCTCTGGTTCGGGGACTTTTAACGGCATGGTCGGTTCCCGAACCAACGGCGGCGGCACTTCCGGCTTGGGCTCCGGCGGCATAATCTTCGCCGCCATCGTCGGCTCCGGCGTCGAGGGCGCAGAAACCACGGGAGCTTTCGGCTCGACCGCTGGCGCCGGCGACGCCGGTGCCGCCGCTTTGAACGGGGCATAAACAGTTTCCCTGCGTGCAAACGCCGCCGGTGTTTCCGTTGCCGCCTCCGGCTGCTTCTTCTTCAGCTCCTGCACTTGCTCCCACAATTCCTTGAGCTGTCCTTCCAGGTACTCGACTTCGCGCCGCGAGCCGCTGCTCTTGGCCAGCGCGACAAACACTAAAATCGGCAGGCCCGCCAGATAAAACGCCGCGACCAAATATAATAAAGCTTCCACGGTAAACCTTCCAACCAGCCTGCGGCGGCCTTGGTTCCCTGACAAGCGCTTTATTACGCATTATTTATTTAACTGTTTATAATCCAATGGTTCAGCCTCAAATCATTCTTATGCCAATCGTTTTAACGCTGGTCATTGGCGGCTAAACCAACCCGTGTTTCCGTGCGCGTTTTTTCCCTCTTCAAGCTCCGCCCGCCTGTTTCCAGCAGTAGTCGAACAGCAATTCCCACTCGCGCTGCTGCACCGCCCGGCAAAGTTTCGCCTCGGCCTCCGCTCCCGTCCGGCTCACGCGCTCCACGGCGTCCACCAGCGCCACCGCGTCCCACCGCGCGCCCACCGGCCAGCCCTCCGCCATCGCCGCCTCGTTCAGCGCCGGAAACACCGGATGCCTCCCCACCCGCCGGAACCAGTAACGCGCGTTCCCAAAATCCGGCTCCCGCCGGTGCAAAATCCCGTGCCAGAAACTCCCCGTCGGCGTCTCCAATTCCTGCGAAATCCCATGCGATTCTTCCATGAAATTATGCCGCAGCCACAACCCCGCCAGACAACCCTGCGCCATCCGCTCGTCCCGCACCGTTCGCCCCGCCGGCTCCAATAAATTCTCCGCCGTCAACCCCGCCAGCGCCGCGCGAAACTTTGCGTTCGGCGCACCCGCGTCCAGCGGCGCCGGCGGCACGCCCCGCAGCAGCCCCGCGATCACCGGCCCGTACGCTTCGACGTCGAATGCGCTCATAAAAGACCTCGCGATTATCCTAGCGCCGCCAGCAATCTTTTCAACTCCTCCCGCTTCGCCAGATTCTCCGCCAACTGCGCCCGCGCCCCCTCGATCACCTTCGCCGGCGCCTTCCCCACAAACGCCTCATTCGCCAGCTTCGCCTCCTGGCTGGCGATGTGCTTGTCAATTTGAGCCAGTTCCTTGCCCAACCGAATCCGCTCGGCGTCTTTGTCAATGGTTCCCGCAAGATCAAGATAGAGCGTTCCTAACAGTGTCGGTACAGCCGCACTACTCGGCGGAGCAATCCAGTCTGGCGGCGCCAGATTTATTTCGGATGCGCCGCACAAGGAGAGCAGCTTGGCTTTTTGCGTGGCTAAATATTTTTCAGCCTTCGGCGTCTTAGTGAGTGTAAATTTCACATCACGACGGGCGGCAAGATTATTACGCGCCTTGAGGGCTCTGGCTACGGACACAAATACACGCAAATCAGCCGTGGTATCTTCATCGTATCGAAAAAGTGCTCGAACTGGGCCACCATCACTGGTCGTAGATGCGAATGGCCCATTATCGGTAAGTGAAGCATGCATTTCGTTTATATCGAGTTTGGCGTTTTGGATAAATTCGCCGGCTTTGCCATACCCCAACGCATGCCATAGCTCTTCAGATATAAATGGCATAAATGGGTGCAGCATCAGAAGGAATTGACGAAGGCACAAATCCTGGACCGCTAGGACGTGCGATTTTACCGCGGCGTCCGTTTGTCGAATCTTTGAAACTTCCAGATACCAGTCGCAGTAGTCGCCCCAGAAAAAGGCATACAGGGCTTGGGTGGCTTGGCTAAAGTCGTAAGTCGAAAAATTTTCTTTAAGCGTTTCTAGCTTTTTGCAAAGATTGTCTAGAATCGCATAATCGTCGTCATCAAGGTGCTTGTCTTCAATACGAGCTAAAATCTCGACGATGTTACCATTCCTCTCCGTCGGCCCCTGCATCTGCCTAAACCGCGCCGCGTTCCACAGCTTGTTGCAAAAATTCCGCCCCAGCTCCACGTTCGCCTCGTCGAACAAAATGTCGTTCCCCTGCGGCGCGCTGTTCATCGTCCCGAAGCGCAGCCCGTCCGCCCCGTATTTCTCGATCAAGTCAATCGGGTCCGGCGAGTTCCCCAGGCTCTTCGACATCTTCCGCCCCTGCTTGTCGCGAATGATCCCCGTGAAATACACGTTCTTGAACGGAACGCGCCGGTCCAGCGCTTCTCCCGGATTCATGAACTCCAGCCCCGCGATGATCATCCGCGCCACCCAGAAGAAAATAATGTCCGGCCCCGTCACCAAATCGCTCGTCGGGTACCAGTACGCCAGCTCCGCCTTCTGCTTTGCATCCGGCTCCGGCCAGCCGAGCGTCGCGAACGGCCACAGCCACGACGACGCCCATGTGTCCAGCGAATCCTCCTCCTGCTCCCAA
>JBEKZN010000250.1:0-3719 GCA_049509815.1 Opitutales bacterium | reverse complement strand
CTTTCACCTTTCAACCTTTCAACCCTTCAACCCTCTAACCCTTCAACCCTTCCACCCTCTTACCATTTCAGGGCCTGTCTTCAAAATCCCGGATTTCTTCGGCCTGAAAGGCCGGCGGAATTAAGCCCAGGGTTGAGCGAAGCGATACCCTGGGTGGCAGAAACCCGTCATCACGCGCCCTGAAGGGGCGCAGGAGGTTTTGCGGACACAACCTGACCCCTTCACCCTTCATCCCTTCAACCTTTCACTTCTTCTTTTCCGCATTGCCACGCCCGCCCCGCGCGCTAGTGATAATTGCTCACTGCTCCTCCATGGGCGATAGCGACACTCCCCTCACCCCCGGCGCCCCCCACGCCGCCTCCTCCGGCGCGGACGACTCCTCCGCCATCAAGCCCGCTGACCTCCGCGGCATCCTCCGCTACGTCCCCCAGTTTCGCGACCACGTCTTTGTCATTGCCATCGACGGCTCCATCGTGGACGACGAAAATTTTCCCAACGTCCTCACCGACATCGCCGTCCTCCGCTCCCTCCACATCCGCATCCTCCTCGTCCACGGCATCGGCCGCCAGCTCAAGCGCCTCTCCGCCCAGCGCAAAATTCCCATCTCCGACGCCTACGGCGGCGGCCCCACCGACGCCGACACCCTCCGCCTCGCCATCGAAGCCTCCGCGCTCGTCTCCCACCAAATCATCGAAGGCCTCACCCAGGCCGGCCTCAAGTGCGCCCTCGGCAACGCCGTCCGCGTCATCCCCGCCGGCATCGTCAAAGGCAAGGACCAGCTCTTCACCGGCAAAATCGAAAAACTCGACATCGAACTCTTCCGCCAGCTCCTCGCCCTCGACATCGTCCCCGTCGTCTCCCCCATCGGCTTCGACCGCGACGGCCACTCCCTCCGCGTCAACTCCGACCACCTCGCCAGCGAACTCGCCATCCGCCTCGAAGCCTCCAAGCTCATCTTCCTCACCCCCCACGCCGGCCTCCTCGTCGGCGGCCGCGTCGAAGCCAACATCCCCCTCGAGCAGCTCGAAGCCGTCCTCGAGAAAAACGAAAAACAAATCGACGAACGCGTCCGCTCCAAGGCCCTCTACGCCGCCCGCGCCCTCGAAGCCGGCACCCAGCGCGCCCACATCCTTGACGGCCGCGTCCTCGGCGGCCTCCTCACCGAAATTTTCGACAAAGTTGGCGTGGGCACCATGATCCACACCAACGAATACCAGCAAATCCGCCACGCCCGCAACAAAGACGCCCAGGCCATCTACAACATCACCCGCACCGGCATCAAACACGACCAGCTCCGCCAGCGCACCCGCGACCAGATCGAACGCGAAATCGACCAGTACTTCGTTTACGAAATCGACGGCTCCGTCATCGGCTGCGCCTGCCTCATCCCCTACGACGGCACCGACACCGCCGAGCTCGCCTCCGTCTTCGTCACCCCCTTCTACCAAAACCGCGGCGTCGGCAAAAAACTCGCCGAGTACGCCGCCCTCGAGGCCCAGCGCCGCAACCTTACCCGCCTCATCGCCCTCTCCACCCAAAGCTACGCCTTCTTCCGCAACATCTGCGGCTTCGAGGAAGGCACCGTCGAAGACCTCCCCCCCGCCCGCCGCGAGGAATACATCAAGAACGGCCGCAACGCCCGCGTCCTCGTCAAACACCTCGCCCCCGCCCCCAAGGAAGCCTGACCGCGCCCATGAGCGACGTCTCTTACCGCTTCGCCACTTCCGCGGACATTGAAGCACTGGTGCGGCTCCGCCTCGATTTTCTGACCGAAAGCGGCCAGGACGTCTTCGCCATTCGCACGCTTCCCGACGACATCCGCGCCTATTTTCTCCGCGCCCTTTCCCAAGGCGAATTCGTCGCCGCCGTCGCCGAGGCCGCCGGCGCCATCATCGGCCTCTCCGGCATCGTTTACGACCGCCACCCGCCCCGCGTCACCAACCCCAACGGCATCCTCCCCTACCTCCTCAACGTTTACGTCGTCCCGCCCCGCCGCCGCCAGGGCATCGCCACGAAGCTCATCGAAATGCTCGTCGCCCACGCCCGGCAAGCCGGCTGCACCTCCGTCTCCCTCCACGTCTTGCCCGGCGGACGCGGCGGCCTCTACCCCAACCTCGGATTCAAACCCGTGGACAACGAAATGAAGCTCGAACTCTGATTTTCTCCCAACTCGGCTTCTCTCACATTTCTCTTTTCGCCATCTCCCTCCCCGACCATAAATTCTGTCAATTATTCTGCTAATTCTGTTCATTCTGTCTAAAAACTCTTTTTCTTCTTCGCCCCCTTCGCGCCTTTGCGGTAACTCCTCTTCCGTTTTCCATCTTCCATTTTGAATATTGAGTTTTCAATTTTCAATTTTTGCATTCTTCCTTCGCCCTCACGCCCCCTTCACAAACTCCCCGATAATCCCGTCAAACGACCCGTTCGTAAAGAACACCACCGCGTGCGGCGTTTCCCCCAGCGCCTTCGACGCCCCCAGCGCCCCCGCCAGCACCTCCGCGTTCGTCGCATAATGCCACGCCCGCGCCAACTTTGCGCCCGCATTCACCTCCGCGCACACCGCGTTTAAATCCAGCCGCTCCGCCGCCGCCGTCTTCTCCGCCCGGTGAATCGGCCCGATGAAAACCCCGTCCGCCTCCGCCAGCGCTCCCGGCAACTCCGCCTGCCATGCCCGCGTCCGCGCCGTGTTGCTCCTTGGCTCCAGGCACGCCAGCAATCGCCGTCCCGGATACCGCCGCCGCAGTGCCGCCAGCGTCTCGCGCACCGCCGTCGGGTGATGTCCGAAATCCTCCACCACGACCACCCGCGCGTCCCTCCGCAATTCCTCCTGCCGCCGCCGCGCTCCCTGGAAATTCTTCAGCGCCCCCAGCCCCAGCTTCGCCGGCTCCCGCGCATCCAGCGCCAGCCCCGCCGCCAGCGCCCCCATCGCCGCATTCCGCGCATTGAACAAACCCGGCAGCCCCCACCGCACCGTCTCCCAAAGTTTTCCCCGCCACACCAAATCAAACCGCGCCCCCTCCGCGTCCTCCGCAAACTCCGCCAGCCGCAAATCATTTCCCCCGCCGGTGCCCACCCGCAGCGTCGTCGTCCACGGCGCCGCCGGCAGCGCCGCGATGTTCGCGTCGTCCCCGTTCTCCACGATAAACCCGCTCCGCGGCACGATCTTGCGCAAATGCTCGAACGTCCGCTGCACGTCCGCCAGGTCCCGGAAAATGTCCGCGTGGTCGAACTCGATGTTGTTGATCGTCACCAGCCACGGCTGGTAGTGGATGAACTTGCTCCGCTTGTCGAAAAACGCCGAATCATACTCGTCCCCCTCGATCACAAACGGCGCCCCGCCCGTCGCACCCGCCTGCGGTGAGCTGGTCGAACCCGCCGCCGCCCCACTCGGCAAGTCCCGCGGCACTCCCCCCGCCAGCCAGCCCGGCTCCGCTCCCGCCGCGCGCAGCAAATACGCCGCGATCATCGTCGTCGTCGTCTTCCCGTGCGTCCCCGTCACCACCACGTTCCGCCGCCCCTTCAGCACCAACTCGCCCAGCAGCGCCGGCATCGAAACGAACGCCCGCGCCCGCGTGTCCAGCAGCCACTCCATCTCCGGATTGCCCCGCGTCGTCACGTTCCCACCACCACCAAATCCGGCCTCAATCGCTCCAGCCGCGCCGCGTCATACCCCTCGTGCATCGTCACCCCCGCCGCCCGCAGCACCTCCGACATCGGCG
>JBEKZN010000025.1:0-10597 GCA_049509815.1 Opitutales bacterium | reverse complement strand
ATCCTATAATTCAGTTTCATTTACATCTTATGAGCGCACCCACTTCTTCGGCTCCGGGGCCATCCACGCCGGGTGGCGAACTCGAGCAAATCAGCCCGGGAGCGTGGCCGACCGCCGATGGCGGCCAGACGGAAAATTCCACCGAGCCGGCATCGAACATCACGTCGGAACCGGAGTCCATCAACGTGGTGGCCGAGCAACTGCGGGATAATTGGGAGCGCGCCAAAGGCAATCTCCGAAGAAAATACGGCGAACTGACGGACCAGGATCTGCTCTATGCCGAAGGCCAGGAATCGGCCGTGATCGATCGTATCCGGCAAAAAACCGGCTGTTCCCTGGCCGATATCCGGGCCGCGCTCGGCCAGCCGGGTTAAGGGGCCGAGCGAGGGCGGACGGCTTTCGCCACGGATCGCAAATTGTTTTTGCGGGAGTGAGCGGGAAGGGATGAGGGTCAACCTAGACTTTGCGCATTGCTATAAGCGATTGGAACACGCCCAGTCGTTCCTGGAATACGGTGGGGTGCTCGAAGGGCCACGGTGAATCGGGCGCGAGAGTCCAGGCCGGGTGGGCGGCGAGGTTGGCGCGGGCCCAGTCGAAAAATTCCCGGTGGTCGGTGCGCAGGGCGAGCCAGGCTCCGGGTAACGCGCGCGCGGCGAGGGCATCGAGCAGCGAGGGCTGGAGCAGGCGGCGTTCGTGATGGCGGTGCTTCGGCCAGGGGTCGGGAAAAAGCACAAAGATGCCCGCGAGTTTAACCCGCGCCGGGAGGGCGGCGAGGGTTTCGAGGGCGTCGGCTTTGAGGAAGGCGAGGTTGGGCAGGCGGAGGCGGGTTTGTTTGCGCTGGGCGCGGGCGATGCGCAGGGTGATGAGGTCCACGCCGAGGCAGGGAGTGGCGGGATGGGCTGCGGCGTAGGCGGCCAGAAAATGCCCGTGGCCGCAGCCGAGTTCGAGCACGAGCGCGGCGGGCTTGGGGAACAAGGCCGCGCAGGTGGCGGCCAGCTCGGCCTGGCGGGCGGCGGAGCGGGCGGCGATGAGCGGCGGAAGCACGGAGGAGGAACGCACGGTCGCCGAATTCCGCGAAGTCCCTTCAAGGACGGCGCCGTCAGGCGAGACCGAGCTACTCTTCTTTGTCATCGGGAACGACGACGGGCGCGACGGATTTTTTCCCGAACGGATTGGGCGTGGCGCTGCGTTTCATGCCGAGGATGCGCTGCCAGCGCCGGATTTGTCCGGCCACCTGGCGCGGGCCCGGCATGCCGGGGCGTTCGCGGGCGTTGAGGGCCTTTTTCACGTCGAAGACCGAGCGCCAGTCCGCGCCGAGCTTGGGCACGAGAGCGCGGGCGGCGTCTTCGTGCAACTGGTTGAGGGGCGTGTGCTGTTTTTCGGAGAGGGCGACGAGGGCACCGACAGCGTGGTGGGCTTCGCGGAAGGGCAGACCCTGGCGCACGAGGTGGTCGGCGAGGTCGGTGGCCAGCAGCATCGGGTCGTTGGCGGCGGCGGCGCAGGTGGCGGCGTGGACTTTCATGCCTTCGATGGTGCGCGCCAGCACAGTGAGGCTGAGCACCAACTGATCGAAGGCGTCGAACACGGGCAGTTTGTCCTCCTGAAGGTCGCGGTTGTAGGTGAGCGGGAGACCCTTGACGAGGGTGAGGATGGTCTGGAGGTGGCCCTGGAGGCGGGCGGACTTGCCGCGCAAAAGCTCGAAGGCGTCGGGGTTTTTCTTGTGCGGCATGAGGCTCGAGCCGGTGGTGAAGGCGTCGGGCAGGCTGACGAACTTGAATTCCGCGGTGTTCCAAAGGATGAAATCCTCGGCCACGCGCGAGGTGTGCACGCCGCAGAGGGCGGCGGCGGCGAGGAATTCGACAAACACGTCGCGGTCGGCCACAGCGTCCATGCTGTTGTGGGTCACGCGGGCCTGGCCGCCGGCGTCCACGAAGCCGAGCATGCGGGCGGTGAATTCGCGGTCAATCGGCAGGGTGGTGCCGGCGACGGCACCGGAGCCGAGCGGGCACCAGTTGGCGCGGTCGGCGACGATGCCGAAGCGCTCGCGGTCGCGCCCGAACATTTCGACGTAGGCCAGCAGGTGGTGCGCGAAGGAAACCGGCTGGGCCCGCTGCATATGGGTGTAACTCGGGAGAAAAACGCGCTGGTGCGCCTCGGCTTGGGCGACGAGCACGCGCAGCACGCCGGCCAGGGCCGCATCGAGCTGCACGCAGGCCCACTTGAACCAGAGTCGCATGTCGGTGGCGACCTGGTCGTTGCGGCTGCGGCCGGCATGGAGCTTGGCGGCAGCGGGGGTGCGCCGGCGCAGGGCCTGCTCGATGTTCATGTGCACGTCTTCGAGGGCGGTGTCCCAGGCAAAGGTGCCGGCCTCGATCTCGGCGTTGATTTCCTCGAGGCCGCGGACGATGGCTTCCTGCTCGGCGGTGGTGAGCAGGCCGGCGCGCGCCAGCATGTGCGCGTGCGCCTGGGAGCCCTGAATGTCGAACGGAGCGAGCCGCTGGTCGAACGAGACCGACTCGCTGAACTGGAGCATGAGCGCGGCCGGGCCTTCGCCGAACCGGCCACCCCAGGTGGCATGTTTGCCCTGCAGGTGGGGAGGGGTGACCCGCACGGCCCGCCGGGTTTTGCCGGAAGCTTTCGCCATGGGGCTGCTTGTACGCGGACGGGGCGCGGACGGAAAGCATAGAATTTTCGACCTGAGCGAGAATAGCCGTCCGTCGCGGGCGCGGCCTTTTTCATCGCCTTGAGGCGGCGATGGCGGATAACACGGTGTCTGCCATGAACGAAAATAAGGACGCGGGTTATCGCGTGCGGGGTCTGCGCCACGAGCGGTGCGGAGTGCCGGCCGAGGTGCTGGACTTGGCCCAACTGGACGTGCCCGCGCCGGGGCCGGGCGAAGCGCTGGTGGCATTGCGCGTGGCGGCGATTCATTATTCCGACCTGGGGATGATCAACGGGACCTACGGGCGCGCGCGGACACTGCCCGCCATCGCCGGGCGCGAAGGGGTGGGCGAGGTCGTGGCGGTGGGAGCGGATACCGTCGGCTTGAGAATCGGCGACCTGGTGCGCATGCCGGAAAATGCGGGCGCGTGGCGCGAGGCGGTGGTGGCGAAGGCCGACGAGTTTTTTCCGATTCCGCCGGGCGTGCCGGTCGAGCAGGCGGCGCAGGCGTTTATCAACCCGCCCACGGCGTGGCGATTGTTGTACGACTTTGTCCCACTGCAGCCGGGCGACTGGCTGATTCAAAACGCCGGCACGTCCGCGGTGGGCATCGTGGTGGCGCAACTGGCGCGGCATTTCGGCTGGCGCGTGGTGAGCGTGGTGCGGGACGTGGCGGCCACGGCGCGGCTGCAAGTGGCGGGCGCGGCCGCCGTGGTGGCGGAGGATTCCGGCTACGAAAAAGATCCGGGCGCGCTGACGGGCGGCGCGCCGCTTAAACTGGCGCTCAATGGCATCGGCGGGGAAAGCGCGGGACGATTGTGCCGCGCGGTGGCGCCGGGCGGCGTGGTGGTGACGTACGGAGGAATCACCAGCGATCCCATGCGCTTTCCGACCCGGTATCTGATTTTCAACGACATTGTCCTGCGCGGATTCTGGATGGATCTCTGGGCGCGCACGCATTCGCGCGAGCAGTTGGAGGTCTTCTGGCGGCAGATGCTCGAGCTCTTGCAGGCGGGCGTGATCGAGCAGCCGGTGGCGACGCGTTACCCGCTGGCGGAATGGCGGACGGCGATCGAGCTGGCGTTTCGCGGCGGGCGCGCGGGCAAGGTGCTGTTCACTTCCGCCTGGCGGCCCTGAATTAAAATGCTCAACGCCGCATGGTTTTGGCGTTTTCCCGCGTATGTCTTTTTTTCGAGAAAAGCCCGTCACGCCGGATCACACTCCGCCGTCCTCCGGCGGGCTGATCGTGGACGGTTCGACGCAGTACCTGGCATTGACGCTGCCCGCGCGTGGTGTGCAACAGGCGGAATTGCTGGAGTTGGTGAAAGGCGCGGGTTTTCAACTGGAGCCGTCGAACCGCAAATGGTGGCTGCGCGACCGGCACCGCGTGCTGACGTTTCTGGCCAAACACTGGCGCGACCTGCATGAAAAATACCGCGCGCAATTCACACCCGGATTTCGCCAGCGCACCGGCGGTTTGCAATTTGCGCAGGTGGCCGCGGCCGCCACCGGGCGAGGCGACGTGTTCGAGGTGAGCCTGGGCTTGCAAGCGGGAGACGTGCCCGAGGATGCGTTGCGCGCGGCGGTCGCGCGCGGGCAGCCGTACGTCGAAACATCCGACGGGCTCGTGCTGGTGGACCCGGACGCCGCCCGGCGCCTGGCGGAAGCCCAGCGGGCACTCGGCGGCGCGGGCATGGGCGGTGCGCCGCTGGCGCGGTTCCGGCGCACGGTGGGCGTGGCTGAACTGCCCGCGATTGAGTCGCTCTTCGAGTCGCTGGCGGTGCCGTTTGCAACGCCGGGCGAGTGGCGCGCGCGGGGCGACGCCCTGCGGCGGCTGGACCGGCTGGCGCCGGCGCCGCTGCCGCGGGAGCTGGCGGCGGCCCTGCGGGATTACCAGCGCGTGGGCGTGGCGTGGCTCTGGCATTTGTGGAAAAACCGCCTGGGCGGGGTGCTGGCCGACGAAATGGGCCTGGGCAAGACGGCGCAGGCGCTGTCGCTGCTGCATTGTATCCATAAATCGGATACAAACGGCGCGGCGCCGGCGCCCTCCCTAATTGTGGCGCCGGCTGGTTTGCTCGGCAACTGGCGGCGGGAGGCGGAGCGATTCGCGCCGGGCTTGCGCGGCTTCACGCACCATGGCGTGAGCCGCCTGGAGGGGCCGGGCGCCGGGTATGATTTTGTGCTAACCTCCTACGCCACCTTCGCGCGCGACCCGGCCGGGCTGGCGGCGATGGAGTGGTCGGCGGTGGTGGCCGACGAGGCCCAGCACGCGAAGAACCGCCGCACGCACGCCGCGCGCGCCCTGCGGATGCTGCGCGCCCGCGCGCGGTTCGCACTCACCGGCACCCCGGTGGAAAACAGCCTGGAAGACCTGCGCACGCTGATGGATTTCCTGCTGCCCGGCTACCTCGCGCGGGCCGGCGGCGACCAGGCTGAGACGAGCGCGGGTTCCGCGGCCGCGCGCGCGATTTCCGATACGACGTTGCGCCGCCAGGCCGCGCCGTACGTGTTGCGCCGGGTGAAGGCCCAGGTGGCGCCGGAGCTGCCGCCCAAGCTGGAGCAAACGGTGTTTTGCGAATTCGAGCCGCGCCAGGCGGAATTGTACGCACGGGTGCGCGACCGGGCCCGCGAGGCGTTTTTCCAGCTCGCGATGGGCGGGGCGAGCGACGGGCGGCTGCGGCTGGCCGCTTTCGAGGAGTTGCTGCGGCTGCGCCAGGCGTGCGCGGAGCCGCGCCTGCTCGATCCGGATTTTGCGGCGGCGGATTCAGCCAAGCTGCGCGCCTTGCGCGAACTTTTGCAGGAAGCGGTGGACGGCGGCCATCGCGCGCTGGTCTTTTCCCAATTTGTGTCGGTCCTGAATTTGCTGGAGCCGGCGCTGACCGAGGACGGGCTGCCATGCGCGCGCCTCGACGGTTCCACGCCGCTTCATGAGCGCGCGGCGTTGTGCGACCGTTTCAACCGCGATCACGATATGCCGGTGCTGTTGATTTCGCTCAAGGCCGGCGGCACGGGATTGAACCTGACCGGCGCGGACACGGTCATCCATTTCGACCCGTGGTGGAATCCCGCGGTCGAAGCCCAGGCGACCGATCGCGCGCACCGTCTCGGGCAGACGCGCGTCGTCACCAGCTACAAGCTCATTGCCGCCGGGACGGTTGAGGAACGGGTGCTGGCCTTGCAGCAAACGAAGGCGGGATTGCTGGAGGATCTGTTTGCGGAAAGCGGCGCGGCGCTGGCCAAACTGTCGCTGGCGGAGATGCAGGGACTGCTGGAAGCGTGAGTTAAAACCGTGTGAATGTGCGCGGCGGCACGGATTTTCCTTTTCGGAACCGCGCGGCCGCGATACACTGCGTCGCTTTCATGACAGTCCGGCTTTTGTCTTGGTCAAGGGCTGCTTGCCACTGGGCTCGGTGGGGCTTGGCGGCGTGGGCGGGAATCTTCGCGTGTGGACCGGCCTGGGCGCAGAGTGACAACGACTATATGCTCAGCCTGCCGGATGTGGCCCAGGGCCGGGTAAACGCCTTTTACAGCGGCATCACGCTGATGGCGATGGTCGCCGTGCTGTTCGGCATGTTGGTGCGTTCGCGCCAGCAGGCCCGCCATGTGGCGGCGCTGAAGCGCCAGGCGGAGGGGTTGCGCACGGAGGCCGAGAAGCGCCAGCAGGAGTTTTTGAGCAAATTGCGCTCGCACATCGAGCACACGCCGCTGGCGGTGGTCGAGTTGGACGCGTCCCGCCGGTTCCAACTGTGGGCCGGACGGGCCGAAGCGATTTTCGGCTGGCATGCAGCGGAGCTTTTGGGTCAGCCGTGCGACACTTTGCCGTGGGTGGACGAACCGGGACTGCCGGCCCTGCTCGCGGCCTTTGCCGGGGTGCCCGGCGCGGCGATGACCGGGCGCGTGGTGACCGTGCGCCACGTAACGCGCGACGGCCAAGCGCGACTGGTGGAGTGGCATGTGTCGGTCCTGGCCGGCAGCGACGGCGCGACGGAAAGCGTGCTGGCGCTCGGGTTGAACGTGACGGAAAGCCAGGAGGCGGCCGCGACGCTGCGACGTGAGAAAGGGCGCTACGCGCTGGTGGTGGAGGCGGGCAGCGCGGGTATGTGGACGCTCGATCCGGCGCTCGGGCATTTGTTTTGGGAGCAGCATCTGGCGCAGATGCTGGGACACGATCCGGCCGATTTCCCCACCCGGATCAACCAGTGGCTGGAATGGTTCCACCCGGAGGACCGGACGCGCCTGGAAGCGGCACTCCAGGAATGCCAGGCGCAGCCCGCCGTGCGCCAGACGCTGGAGGTGCGGCTGCGCAACCACCGCGGGGCGTACCGGTGGTTCCGGCTGGGTTTTTCGATCGAGGAGGCCGTCGCGGGGTTGCCGGCAATGATCACCGGTACCGCAGTGGAATTGACCGATCTGAAGCATGCGGAGGAAAAATTCCGCGGGTTGGTGGAGCAATCGCTGGCGGGCATTTTCATTTTGCAATCGGGGCGCGTGGTGTATGCGAACCCGAAATTCTGGGGCATCTTTCGCGGGGGCGGCACGCAGCCGCCGGATTGCCCGGAACTGCTCGATTTGGTGTTTCCGGAGGACCGGGACATGGTCGAGGCGCAGTTGCGGCCCCTGTTGGCGGGCAAGACCCGCGAAGCGCCGCTCTTGTTTCGCGTCATGGGACCGCAGGGTCACGCCGTGGCGATGCAGGGCCACGGCATCGCCTCGGAGCACGAAGGCGAGGCGGCCGTGCTCGGGTTGATCATGGACGTTTCGCATGTGTTTGCGCAGGAGCGGACCTCGCGCCGCCTGTCGCAGGTGGTGGAGCAGAGCCCGGTGGCGATTTTGATCACGGACCCGGCGGGCGTCATCGCCTACGCCAACCCGAAGTTTTGCGAGGTGTCGGGTTACGGCCAGGAGGAACTGCTCGGGCAAAAGCCGAGCCTGCTCAAGTCGGCCCAGATGCCGGAGGAATTTTACCGCGATTTATGGACGCGGCTGCGGCGGGGGAAGAAGTGGGAGGGTGAGTACGTCAACCGGGCCAAGGACGGCCGCAACTTCACGGTGCGGGCCAACCTGTTCCCTATTTTCGACGAATCCGGAAACATTACACATTATGTTGAAATAATGGAAGATATTACCGCGCAGCGTTCGCTGGAGGAACGGCTGGCGCGGGCCCAGCGCCTGGAGAGCATCGGCAACATGGCCGGGGGCATCGCCCACGATTTGAACAACATTCTCGCCCCGGTGCGCCTGGGGGCGGAGTTTTTGAAGACGCTGCCCTTTTCGGGCAAGGAGCGCGAGATCGTCGAGGTGATGGACATTTCCATCCACCGTGCGAGCGAGCTCGTGCAGCAGGTGCTGGCGTTTTCGCGGGGGCGGCGGGCCAAGCGCGAGGTGCTTTCGCCCGCGCTGGTGATAGGCGAGATCGAGCGGCTGGTGCGCGAGACTTTTCCGCGCGACGTGCGGCTGGAGGTGCAAATCGCGCCCGATTTGGCGATGGTGCATGCCGACGCCACCCAGCTTTTGCAGGTGCTGATGAACCTGTGCGTCAACAGCCGCGATGCGATGCCCGGAGGAGGCGTGCTCCGGTTGTCGGCCGACAACGTCGTCCTGAGCGGGGCGCAGACGAGTTCGTTTCCCGGGGCGCGGCCGGGTCCCCACGTGCGCATCCGGGTTTCGGACACGGGCATGGGCATTTCGCCGGAGGTATTGACGAAAATCTTTGAGCCCTTTTTCACGACCAAGGACGTGGGCAAGGGTACCGGCCTTGGCCTGTCCACTGCGCTCGGCATTGTGCAGGAGCATGGCGGCATGATCGAGCTCGAGTCCACCGGCCCATTGGGCAGCAGCTTCGTGATGTACCTGCCGGTCGCCCCGCCAGTGCCGCCGCCTTCCGTGCAACCGCCCATGTCCGCCCGCTTGCCCGCCGGTGAATTTTCCGGCGCTGGCATGGCGGTGCTGGTGGTGGACGACGAAGCGTCCCTGCGCCAGGCCATTTCTGTTGTGCTATCGCAACGCGGTTACACTGTGATCGAAGCGGGCGACGGCTACCAGGCCATCGAGCAGATGAAGCGGCACGGCGACAAAATCTCGGCGGTGGTGCTCGACGTGATGATGCCGCGCTTGGACGGCGTGGCCACGATGAAGGCTTTGCGGGAAATGCGCCCGGATATTCGCGTGATCGCGACTTCGGGAGTCAACCACGACACGCGGGTCGAGGCGCTGCGCCAGTTGGGAGTGCAGCAATTTCTGCTTAAGCCGTACCGCAATCGCGAGTTGCTGGAGGCGCTGCGCCAATGCCTGTCGCCCAAACCCGAAAGCACGCAGGAGTAATTCATTCATCGAGCTCGAAAGAGCCCTGGCGCAAAGCGGATTCCTCCGGTGGCGAGGACGATTGCGCGATCAGCGATGCCAGAGAGGCCGTGGACGCGACCGGCTGCCGCGCCAGGTTGATGAGCAGGAGTGCCGCGGCGAGCGCGTCGAACAGGGCGCAGTGCGGATGACGGCGTTGGGCGGGACAGTGGGTTGCCGCCAGTGCCTGCAATTCATTTTCGAGCGCAAAGGCGCGGATCAGTTCCATCAACTGATAATTGGGCTGGCCGGGATGGAGGCGTTCGTAAAGCCGGCGGGTGTCGATCCACGGGCCCCAATCGGCCACGCGCTGGGCGGCGGCGGGTTCGGGCGCGGAAAAATCCGGCGCGGCAGTTGGCACGGGCCAGGTTCGACGCAGCAGGGCGCGCTCCACTGGAGCATGGTGGGCGGCGAGCGGGCCGGACAGCCGCAGCGCGGTGAAGAGGGCGTGGTCCGCGGCGAAGGGAGCCAGATTTTGCGTTTCCAAATCACGAATGCCGTGCACGGCAATTTCCGCGGGTTCGACCGGGCCGGTCGGCGCGCAGAGACGGGTGTGCGTGGAAGTCACCACGCCGCCGGTGAGCGTGACCGCGCCGTATTCCAGAATCCCGCTGCGGCGCCCGCCTTCGAAGTCGAGCACATGGAGGGTGGCGGCAAGCCAGGAGGTCACGAAAGTGAAAATGCTGAAAGGGGGCGCAAAAACAAACTGAAACGCCGCCGGGCTGGAAGGAGCCGGCTGATTTTTCCTTTGTCGCTGGGCGGTTTTCACATTAGCTGGAAGGCTTTCAACCATTCCATGCCGACGCCGGACCTTGCATCCCACCGGGAATTTATCGCCGAATTGACCGCCGCCAGCGGGCCGATTTTGCGGCGGCATTTTTGGAGTCCCGATCTGGTCGTCGAGCAAAAGAGCGATCTCACGCCGGTGACGGAAGCGGACCGTTCGGCCGAGGAAGCGATGCGCCGGCTGATCAACGCGCGTTTTCCGACCCATGGCATTGTGGCCGAAGAACTGGGGCCGGAGCGCGCCGACGCCGAGTGGGTGTGGGTGCTCGATCCGATTGACGGAACCAAGTCGTTCGTCCACGGCGTGCCGTTGTTCGGGACGCTCATCGGGCTGCTGCACGAGGGCAAGCCGGTGCTGGGGGCGATTCACCAGCCGGTGCTCGATTTGCTGTGCGTGGGGGACGGGCAGTCGTGCGAGCTCAACGGTCGGCCGGTGCGGGTGCGGCAGACGCGTTCGCTGGCCGAAGCCACATTGCTGACCACTTCGGCAACCAACGACCTGGCGCAACTGCACAGTCCCGAGGCGCGGCAGCGGCTGCTCAACGCCGCCGGGCTGGTGCGCACCTGGGGCGATTGCTTCGGCTACCTGTTGGTGGCCACCGGCCGGGCCGATGTCATGGGCGATGGCGCGGCGCACAGCGCGTGGGACGTGCTGCCGCTGGTGCCGATCATCCGCGGGGCGGGTGGAGTCATCACGGACTGGCAGGGCGGGGAAGTCGGCGACCGGAAATCGTGCATCGCCGCGAACCCGCGCCTGCACCGCATGGCGATGGATTTGCTACTCACATAAGAAGTTCGCAAAACCGCACCG
>JBEKZN010000249.1:0-3721 GCA_049509815.1 Opitutales bacterium | reverse complement strand
AACATGGAGAATACCGGGTGTTTTACATTTTCCAGGCGGGCGACAACGTGGTCAGCACCGGGCACAGCGGCATCGTTGACCTCTAGCCGCGAAAAACGCTTGCCTCCGGCCGCGAAATTCGTTTTTTTGACCCTTTTCCCACATTCCATGAAAGCGACCATCAAGACCCAAGGGCGCCAGTTCATCGTCAAGGAAGGCGACATCCTGACCGTGAACCGCTACCCGAACACCCAGGCGGGCGACGCCGTTGAACTCGGCGAAGTGCTGCTCGTGGGCGACGGCGCTTCCGCGCGCGTGGGCACTCCGCTGGTGGCCGGCGCCTCCGTGCAGGCCCGCGTCCTCGAGAACAAACGCGGTGAAAAAATCGACATCTTCAAGAAAAAGCGCCGCAAACACTACGAGCGCCGCCGCGGCCACCGCCAGGAGCTCTCCGTCATCAAAATCGAGTCCATCAAGGCGTAAGCGGCCTCCGATTTTGAGTTTTGTATTTTTAATTTTGAATTTTTAATCCCCACCCGCCATGGCGCATAAAAAAGGACAGGGCACTTCCCGCAACGACCGCGACAGCCGCAGCCAGCGGCTCGGCGTCAAAAAATACGCCGGCGAATTCGTGCTCGCCGGCAACATTCTGATGCGCCAGCGCGGCACCCGCATGCGCGCCGGCGACAATGTCGGCCTCGGACGCGACCACACCCTCTTCGCCTTGGTGGACGGCACCGTCAAGTGGGACGCCGCCAAGCGCAAAGTCCATGTGGTCGCCGAGCCGGTTGAAGCCGCCGCTGGCGCGAATTAAACTTCCCGCCTGCCAAAAAACACCCGGACGCCCCGCGCGCCGGGTGTTTTTTTGCGAGTTTTCCACACGCGCCCCAGCCGCCGCGCATTCACATTGGCGTAACCTGCCGGGATACGTTTTGTGCTTTTTTTGCGTGCCGATGCGGACATAATTGCGGGCTTGGGCCTCAGCCTGCTCTCCAATAAGTAGTAACCAGTTGCCCCGCAGATGTTCGATTCCAAACTCATCACCGGCCAGGTGCCCACCGGGCGCGCCTACGAGCTGCTCGCGGAAGGCGCGGCGTTTGGAGGCTACCAGATCGTCCGCTGCCTCGCCTACGACATGCTGGGCAGTCTCTACCTCGCGCACAACAGCCAAAGCGGCCAGCGCGAAACGCTCTTCGTGTTCCCTTCGATGGTCACGCAGGACAAGGAGTTTCACGAACGTTTCCTCAACCAGACCAAGAAGCTCTGCGCGCTCAATCACCCCAACCTGCTGAATTTTGTCCGCCCGCTCATCATCCAGGACAGCTACTGCCTGGTCGGCGAAGCGTTCGAAGGACTCAGTCTGCCCGACCACCTGATGCTGCTCACGGGCTCGCAACTGAGCGTGTCGGAAAACCGGCAGGCCATCAACCTGCCCCCTTCGCAAGTTACGCCCATTTTGGAACAGGCCCTCACCGCGCTGGCTTACGCCCACGAAAACAAGGTGATGCACCTGAACCTCAACCCCACCAAAATCCTCCGCTCGACCTTCGGCGAGGTCAAGGTGTACGGCTTTCACTTCCTCGCCATCCTTGGGCAGGAATTGTTCGAAGTGCTGGTTTCC
Source organism: Opitutales bacterium (assembly GCA_049509815.1). GTDB lineage: Bacteria > Verrucomicrobiota > Verrucomicrobiia > Opitutales > JABDGR01 > CAZDAQ01. Next base: position 2,121 of record JBEKZN010000249.1, on the reverse strand, counting down.
GCCGGCATCCCGCCGCTCAAACTCGACCCCAACCGCCAGTTCCTCGGCACCACCGACGTCCTTTCACCCGAGGCGCGCCTGCGCCAGCCGCTCGAATACCGCTCCGACTTGTACGCCGTGGGCGTGGACACCCACTGGCTGCTCACCGGCCGCAAACCCACCTCCCCCTACCAGCCGCCGTCGCAACTGCTGCCCCACTGCGAACCCGGCTGGGACGCCCTCATCATCCGCAGCCTCCAGCGCAACCTTGACGAGCGCTACCCTTCCGCCGCCGCCATGCTGGCCGACTTGCGCAACCTCGCGCAACTGGCCCCCATCGCGCAGCAACTCCCACTCGAACTCCTCCTGCCCGCGGAAGCTCCCGAATCCAAAACGAAACTGAAGCCGCCCGCCAAGCCCTCCGTCAAAAAATCAAAGCCCGTCAAACCCCCGCGCAAGGCGCGCAAACCTCTCACCGCCCTTCAACGCCTGTTCTTTATCGGCGTCCCCTCGCTCATCGCCGTCGCCGTCGGCGCCTATTTGTACGTCCTGCTGATGACCGGAGACGACGCGGACCTCGACCAGCACGTCGTCGCCTTGCGCGCCAAACCCGGGCAAACCCCGAAGCTGCGCCTGACCGTCTCCCCGCGCGACGCCATGATCACCATCAACCCCGGCAAGGCCATCTTCGAAGTCACCGACGGCGAACTGCCGCTGAACATCCTGCCGGGCCAGTACAACCTCGACATCGAATCCCCGCAACACGCCAAACAACGCATCGCGTACACGGTGACGAACGAGCCCGACCATCTTTTCATCAAGCTCGATCCCGCCTGGGCCGAAGTGGATTTCAACACCGTGCCGGGCGCGACCATCCGCGCCCTGCCCGAACACGGCGAACCCATCTACCTTGGCGTCGCGCCTGAGGACGGCGTGCTGCGCGCCACCCGCGGCCTGATTGAGGGCAATTACGATTTTGAAGCCACCAAGGACGACTACCAGAGCGCCAGCCTCACCGGCCAGAAGCTGGAATTCGCCAAGACCTACCACGTTGACCTCAAACCCATCCCCAAACCGGCCACCGTCACCCTGCTAAGCGACCCGGCCGGCGCCACCGTACGGCTTGGCGACCGCTCACTCGGCCAGACTCCGCTCACCACCAAGGACATCCCGGTGGACACCGATGTCACCCTCACGCTCGAAGAACCAGGCTACCATCCGGTCGAGCGCACGATAAGCGTGCAGCCCAACCAGACGGAACAAATCGATCTCGGCAATCTCTCGGCCAAGACCGGCCTGCTCACGCTCAACTTCACCCTCGATGGCCGCGCCCCCACCCCCGAGGAATTGCGCGACGCTAAAATCGTCATCAACGACCAAACCTACTCGGCCAGCCTGCGCCGCCTGCCCCACATACTCGAAGGCGACTATCACATTGTTTTCGAGCACCCCGATTACCTGCCCGCCGACGAAACTGTCGCCATTGAGGACGGCAAAACCACCGCCGTCAGCGTAAATCTCGCTCCGCGCCCGGCTCACCTCGTCATCCTTCCCCACCCGTCGGTCCCGTTGACCGTCACCCTCGACGGCCAGCCGCTCGCGCCGGACTCCGATGGCAGCTACCCGCTGCCCGCCGGCCAGGCCGTCAAAGTCCTCGTCCAGGCGCAAAATTACGCTGGAGCCGAACGCCAGTTCCAACTCGGCCCGAATGAAATGGAAACCTGGGATGTGCCACTGCAGGTCATCGCCGGTCCGCAACCCGGCCAGAATTACACCACCCCTTACCTCGGCCTCGCGCTCAACTGGATACCTCCCGGCACGTTCAACATGGGCAGTCCCGGCGCCGAACCGGAACACAAACCCAGCGAAGGCCCGATGACCACGGTCATCATCCCCACCGGTTTTTGGACCGGCGCCACCGAGGTCACCCAGGCGCAATACCTCGCCATCACCGGCGAAAACCCCTCCGATTTCGCGCACTCGGGGGCGGACGCCGACCGCTATCCCGTCGAAACCGTCTCGTGGAACCAGGCCGTGGAATTCACTCGCCTGCTCAACGAGCGCGAAAGCGCCGCCGGCCGCGTGCCCGCCGGCTATGAATACCGCCTGCCCACCGAAGCGGAATGGGAATACTTCGCCCGT
>JBEKZN010000248.1:0-7327 GCA_049509815.1 Opitutales bacterium | reverse complement strand
GCGGGGGTGACGGCGCGCAAGAAGGCGATTGCGGCGATCCGGCGCACCTGCACGCAGAACGCGAAGGCGTGGGGCGAGGTGGAGTTTGCGGAAACGAAGATCGGCCGGCTGGACCACAAGATCGAGAAGCTGAAGATCTGCTCGGAGCTGGTGCCGGGGGTGGAGATGCTGGAGCGGCAGGCGTTCAGCGGGGACTTCGGGCTGACGATCATTGATTTTGCGCCGTGGGGGGTGATCGGGGCGGTGACGCCGGCGACGCACAGCGTGCCGACGCTGACGGGCAACGCGATCAACATGCTGGCGGCGGGCAACGCGGTGGTGTTCAACACGCATCCGTCGGCCTGCCAGGTGGCGGCTTTGGCGATCCGCGGCTACAACGAGGCGATTTTCCAGGAGACGGGCATTCCGGACCTGCTGGCGACGGTGGTGAAGCCGACGCTGCAAACCTTCGACGCGATGTGCAAGCATCCGGACGTAAAGCTGCTGTGCGTGACGGGCGGGCCGGCGGTGGTGGCGGCGGCGATGAAGACGGGCAAGCGGGCGATTTGCGCGGGCCCGGGCAACCCGCCGGTGGTGGTGGACGAGACGGCGAATTTGGAGGTGGCGGCGCGCTCGATCATCCAGGGGGCGGCGTACGACAACAATTTGCTGTGCATCGGGGAGAAGCAGGTGTTCGTGGTGGAAGCGGTCGCGGACGGGTTGATCGCGGCGTTGAAAGGCGCGGGGGCGGTGCAGTTGAATTCGACGCAGATCGAGGCGCTGACGAAGCAGGCGTTCACGATTGAGCCGGGGCAGGGCGGAGGGTGCGCGCACGCGCATGTGAACAAGGCGCTGGTGGGCCGGGACGCGGCGGTGCTGGCGAAGGCCATCGGTTTGGACGTGCCGCCGGCGACGGCGCTGCTGTTTGGCGAGACGAAGGAAGACCACGTGTTCGTGCAGGAGGAGCAGATGATGCCGTTCATTCCGGTGGTGCGGGTGAAGAACGTGGACGAGGCGATTGCGGCGGCGATCCGCACGGAGCACGGCTACAAGCACACGGCGGTGATGCACAGCCGGAACATCAACAATTTGACGAAGTTCGCGCAACTGGCCGACACGACACTGTTCATCAAGAACGGCCCGTGCATGACGGGACTGGGTCTGGGCGGCGAAGGCTTCCTGTCGTTCTCGGTGGCGACGCCGACGGGCGAAGGGGTGACGACGCCGATGACGTTCACGCGCTCGCGCAGGTGCGTGATGGTGGAAAACCTGAATTTGTACTAAATTCAAGATTCAAGATTCAATATTTAAAATTCAATATTCAAAATTCAAGATTGAAGATTCAAAACCAAATATTTCATGCGCCTTGCCTACATCCGCGGCTACGTGACCTCGACGGTGAAGCACCCGAGCTTCGCGGGGCAGCGGCTGCTGATTGCGCAGCCGGTGGACCAGGCGGACCAGCCGGACGGCTCGCCGCAGGTGGTGCTGGACCCGATCGGGACGGCGCTGCACGAGAAGGTGATCATTTGCAGCGACGGCAGCTGGGCGCGCGACTATTTGAAGGATCCGCGCAGCCCGGCGCGCTGGTGGGTGATGGGCATCGTGGATCCGGAAGGGAGCTTTGTCTCATGAGACTCGCCTCCGTCATCGGCCGCGTGACGCTCTCGAAGCGCCATCCGTCGCTCCAGGGCGAGCGGCTGCTGGTGGCATTGCCGTGGGGACCAAGCACGGCGGCGACGGGAAAAGGCCACGATTATTCGATCGTGGTGTACGACCAACTCGGTGCCGGGGTGGGGCAGACGATCGGGGTGTGCGAAAGCACGGAGGCGACGCGGCCGTTTCAAAAGCCCACGCCGATTGACGCCTATTGCGCCGCGCTGATCGACGAGGTTTTCCACCAGGCGGCGGATCCGCGCGCGGGGTAGCCCACAAATTTAAAACCAACCAACCATGCAACTCTTCGCCCAAAAAGAAGCGGCCGCGTTCATCAAGACCGGCGCCAAGGAATTTCGATTCAACCGCGAGATCCGGCTGACGCCGGGCGCGCGCGACCTGTTCAACGACGCCGGCGTGAAGGTGGTGTTCGACGCCGGCGCCGAAGCCGCGGCGGCCGCGCCGGCGGCGGCCACCAGCGGGAAGCCCGACGCGGTCGCGCTGTTCAATTCGCCGCAGGCGCGGAAGCTGAAGGAGGAGATGTGCGAGATCGGGAGCCGGTGCTGGAAGCGCGATTACAACGACGGCAACGGCGGAAACATTTCGGCGCGACTGGGGGATTATTTCCTGTGCACGCCGACAGGCGTGAGCAAGGGTTTCATGAAGCCGGAGATGGTTTGCCTGGTGGACGGCGAAGGCAACCAGCTCGCGGGCAACGCCGCATGGAAGCGCACGAGCGAGATTCTTTCGCACCTGGGGATTTACCGGACGGTGCCGGCGGCGATGGGCGTGGTGCACGCGCACCCGATCCATGCGACGGCGTTTGCGATGGCGGGCATCGAACCGCCGCAGTGCCTGATTCCAGAGGTGGAGGTGTTCGTGGGGACGATTCCGGTGGCGGAGTACAAGACGCCGGGCAGCCCGCAGATGAGCGAGATATTGGGCAAGCTGGCGCCGCAGCACCAGTCCATCCTGATGGGCAACCACGGGGTGATTTGCTGGGGCACGAGCGTGGAGGACGCGTATTTCAAGATGGAGATCACGGACTCGTACTGCCGCACGCTGTGGGTGGCGGCGCAGTTGCCGAGCAAGCGGACGGTGATCCCGCCGGACGAGGTGAAGAAGCTGCTGGATTTGAAGCAGAAGCTGGGGCTGCCGGACGACCGGCTGGGGCTGAAGGCGGCGCAATTGTGCGACTGCGATCCGTGGGACCAGATTTCGGACCGGCCGGTGGCGTGCGCGACGCCCGCGGGCGATTCGCCGCCGGTGGCGGCGATGACGAACGCCGAGTTGGAAGGCCTGGTGCAGAAACTGACGAACGAAGTGGTCGCGCAATTGAGCAAAGGCTAGCCGGCGGCGCTGCTGTTCCCGCAATTTTCCACAACACGAATCCACTCAACTTATTTTCCACATGAAAGTCGCAATCATCGGCGGTGGCGGGCGCGTCGGCTCCTGCGCGGCGTATTGTCTTCAACTCGGCAAGATCGTGCGCGAGATCGTGCTGCTGGACGCCAACCAGGCGACGGCGGAGGGCGAGGCGCTGGACCTGCTGCACGGGAGCGCGTACACGGCGGACCAGGTGATCCGCGCGGGGCAGTATGCGGATGCGGCGGACGCGGACGTGGTGCTGATCACGGCGGGACTGCGGCGCAAGCCGGACGAGTCGCGGCTGGATTTGATCAACCGCAACGTGACGCTGTTTCGGGACATTTTGAAGAGCCTCAAGGGCGCGGGGCTGAAGAAGGAGGCGATCATTTTCGTGGTGTCGAACCCGGTGGATATTTTGACGCAACTGGCGATTGACGACCTGGATCATTGCCCGAAGCGGGTGCTGGGCCTGGGGACGGTGCTGGACACGTCGCGGTTCTGCTCGCTGATCGCGGCGACGCTGAAGCTGCCGGCGACGCAGGTGCGGGCGCTGATTCTCGGCGAGCACGGCGACACGATGCTGCCGGTGTGGTCGAGGCGGGGCGGGCTGGGCGGTAGGCGTGGCGATCAACGTGGTGATCGAGTCGATCGCGCTGGACCGGCGGCAGATTTTGCCGGTGTCGAGATTGATCAAGGGCCCGTACGGCATCCGCGACATTTGCCTGAGCGTGCCGACGGTGGTGGGACGCGACGGGGTGGTGGAGGCGCTGGAGATCGAGCTGTGGCCGAAGGAGCAGGCGGCGTTGCAGGCGTCGGCGAAGGCGCTGAAGGAGACGCTGGCGAAGGTGCGGGGGAAGTAGGGGACTCAGGTGAAGTCCGGGCGCACGTCTTCGACGGTGACCTCGAGGCCGCCGGTAAACCTGGCGAGGAGGTTGTAAACGGCGGCCATGAGGAGGCCGCCGAGGAAACCGACCACTCCGTAGATAACGGGAAGGAACAGGGCAAACACGCCGAAGAGCGGGAACGGGGGCAGGCGCTGGCCATTGGCGTGGGGATGAGCGGCGGCCGCCAGCCCGGCGAGCAGGAAAAAGGGAACCACGAGGAGGGACAGCGCGGCATAGATCGAGCCGGAGACGATGCCGCATTGGAGCGGGGCGATGCGAACGAGGTTTTTTCTCATGGCAGGGTAGGGGGCGGGAGTGGAACCGGCCAGGGGGAAGTCAATCGCACCGAAGCGCGATAGGGGGAACCGGTTGGTTGATGTTAACCTCAATCACGCAAAAGTAAAGCGGCAAATAATCCGGCCCGACGTTTTGGTTTTACTCCGTGGGGGAAATGGGCAAAACAGGGGGTTTCCCCATGGCATCCACAACCTGTGCAGCGATTGATCTGGGCGCGACGAGCGGGCGCGTGATCGTGGGCACCTGGGGGAAAAAGCCGGCGCTGAAGGAGGTGCACCGGTTCCGGAACACGTTTCGTTCGCTGGGGCCGCACGATTACTGGGACTTGACGGGATTGTGGGCGGAAGTGCGGAAAGGATTGCGCAGGGCGAAGGAGCAGTTTCCGAAGCTGGCGTCGGTGGGGGTGGACACGTGGGGGGTGGACTACGCGCTGGTGAACGACGCGGGACGGCTGGTGTTTCCGACGCATGCCTACCGCGACGGGCGGACGCAGGCGGGGTTAAAGGCGCTGGCGGCGCGGGGGTTGGAGCGCATTTACGCGGCGACGGGCGTGCCGAATGTTTTCTACAACTCGAGCCTGCAACTGGCGGAGACGGTGGCGAGCTGCCCGGCGATCACGGATCTGGCGACGCGGTGCCTGTTTCTGCCGGATTATTTCAACTACCTGCTGTCTGGGCGGATGGAAAACGAGCTGTCGATCGCGAGCACGACGCAATTGCTGGACGTGCACACGCGGGAGTGGTCGCGCGAGGCGCTGGAGTTTTTTCACATTCCGCCGCAGTGGTTCACGACGCCGGTGGCGGCGAACACGCGGCTGGGGCCGGTGCGCGGGCTGCCGGAGTTGAAGGGCGTGCAGGCGATTGCGGTGCCCGGGCACGACACGGCGTGCGCGTACGACGCGATGCCGGCGGACCCGGCGGGCGGGGATTTGTACATCAGCTCGGGGACGTGGTCGCTGGTGGGTTTTGAGAGCGAGCGGCCGGTGCTGGGGGCGGAGGCATTGAAGGCGCGGGTGGCCAATGAGCGCACGGGGACGGGCGGATACCGTCCGCTGACGAACGTAATCGGGCTGTGGCTGCTGGAGGAGACGCTGAAGGATTTCGGAAAACGGCCGCGCAGCCACGGGGAGTGGGCGGCGCTGATCACGGAAGCGGAGAAACGGCCGGCGCCGGCGGTGCTGCTCGACGTGGCGGATCCGGTGTTCGTGAGGCCGGCGTCGATGCGCGCGGCGATTGACGCGCAGTTGAAGAAGAAAAAGGCGCGGGCACCGAAGGATTTGGCGGGGTACATGCGGCTGATCGGCGAGTCGCTGGGGCAGGGGCACGCGAACGCGATGCGGGCGTTCGAGCGGTTCACGGGTCGGAAATTCCGGCGGATTTTGATGGTGGGCGGCGGGGCGAAGAACCGGCTGCTGTGCCAGGCGACGGCGAACGCGGCGGGGGTGCCGGTGCAGTCGTTTGCGCTTGAAGGCACGGCGCTGGGCAACCTGGCGAGCCAGTGGATCGCGTTGAAAGCGGTGAAGGACCGGGCGGAGTTCCGGAGTCATTTGGCTCGCGGTTTGCGCAGCAACCATTACTTACCACGCCACGGATGAGTGCACCCACCACGAAGCGCCCGGCCGGGCGGCATGTGCAATTGCTGGCGAGCTGCCTGTGCGACGCGTTTTTCGACGACGCGGCGCGGGCGACGGTGGAGGTGCTGGAGCACCTGGGGTGCACGGTGGATTTTCCGGAGGGGCAGACGTGCTGCGGGCAGCCGGCGTTCAACGCGGGGGACTGGGCGGCGTCGCGCAAGGTGGTGCGGCACACGATGCGGGTGTTTGCGGGCGAGCTACCGGTGGTGGTGCCGAGCGGATCGTGCGCGGGGATGCTGTTGCACGGGGCGCCGCTGGAGTTTGAAAAGGAGGCGGATCTGCCCGAGGCGGAGGCGTTGAGCCACCGGTCGTGGGAGCTGGCGGATTTCATCGTCAACGGGCTGGGCGTGACGGCGTGGCCGGGGACGTATCCGGCGACGGTGGCGTTTCACCGCTCGTGCCATTCGCGCGGGACGAACAGCGGGGAGGCGGCGGTGACGCTGCTGAAGTCGATCGCGGGGCTCAATGTGGCGGTGTTCGGCGAAGGCGAGCAGTGCTGCGGCTTTGGCGGGACGTTTTCGGTGACGTTTCCGACGATTTCGAAGCAAGTCGGGGAGCTGAAGCTGGAATATGTGCGGGCGGTGAAGCCGGATGTACTGGTTTCCGCGGACGGCGGGTGCCTGATGCACCTGGGCGGGCTGGCGCAGAAGGACGGCGCGCCGATCAAGACGCAGCACCTGGCGCAGGTGCTGCGGGATGCGCTCAAAAACGGGGGGTTGATCGGCTAGCTGTTCGATGAGGGAGGTTCCAAATCGCGAAGCATTTGCTCGACGGTGCGCAAGAGGCGGGGGAGGTCGTTTTGCACGGTGTCCCAGAGGATTTGGTAGTCCACGTTTTCGTAGCCGTGGCTGACGCGGTCGCGCAGGCCGGCGAAATTTTTCCAGGACACGGCAGGGTAGCGGTCGCGCAAATCCACGGGCAGACGCTTGACGGCTTCGCCGACCAATTCGAGAGCGCGTTCAAAGGCCAGGGTGTCGCGCCAGTCGCGGACGATGTCGGGCAAGGTCTTGCCTTGGCAGAAACTTTGCGCTTTCAGTGCAAAGTCCCGGATTTGGAGCAAGGTGACTTTGGGGTCATGCCTGCTCATAGATGGGCAGCGCTTCACGGCGGACTTCCGCGTCGATGTAGGGGCTGAGGCGGGAGCAAAAGTCCACCCGGTGGCCGAAGATGGCGGAGAGTTCGTCACCGTAGCCGAAATAGGCGAGGCCGGGGTGGGCATCGGGCAGAAACTCGGCGAGCACGTCCACGTCGCTGCGGGCGGGGTCGAAGTCGTCGCGGAGGACGGAGCCGAAGAGACTGAGCTTGCGGATGCCACGGTCGCGGCAGAAGAGCGCGATCCGCTCGCGGTCCAGAGGAATGGGTAGCGTGGCGGTGGCCATGGCTGGGGTCATTTTTCCGGGGATTGATTGTGCCGGCAAGCCAATAGACGGGGAGGTTTGGGCGAGTTTTCGCATTGTCTTGCCATGCCAAACAGCGGTGTTTGAATGGGCCGAACCGTCATCGGTGGCGG
>JBEKZN010000247.1:0-3744 GCA_049509815.1 Opitutales bacterium | reverse complement strand
TGGGGCCGCGGCAAACCGACCACGATATGAAACGGCTGCGGCGGCTCGATCATGCTCTCCCAGGCCACGTCCAGGCGCAGGCCTTCCGGGCCGTCGGCGACGATGGTGGCCTGGCCGCGCGGTCCGTTGACGGCGCCCACAAAGAGCGTGTGGCCCGGGCGCATCCGCAGCACCTCGCGGATGTGCACCGCGCGCGGATCGCCGGGGGCCAGGAGGGCGGCGTCGGCCATAGTTTCGAAAAGGATGAGGTTCACGGTGGCGATGGCATTCGACGGCGGCGCGAACGGGCCGGGCGAGCGGCCATTTTTCATCTTTAAGCGTTTATTCCAATCCTCATTCCGCGACCTCGCAGCTTGCCAAGACCGGGGGCGGGACATAGATTATTGGGCATGAAGCACCGTCTGTGGCCGTTGATTTTATCCCTTGTTCTGGTGGCCGGTTTGGCGGGCTGCCATAACCTCGGCTATAACAGCCAGTCGTTGAACAACAGCCTAACGCCGAACGTGAGCCAGACGGAGTACACGCGCACCTGGCAGCAGTCGCCGGGCCAGCCGGGCCAGTATTCGCAGAACGTGACTGCCGGTGCGCCGCCGGCGGCGACCACCACGGACCCGGCCAATCCCAATTACAATTCGGGCGCGCCTTCACCGCCGCCGGCTTCGAGCCCGGCGCATTAGGATAAAAGGCTATTTTGAGTGGGGCGGCGCCGGGATGGGCGGGGGCGGCGCGTAGGGGTACTGTGGGAAGGGGACGGGGACCTCAGTGCTTTGCTCGGGGAATTCGGACCAGCCGCCGCCGAGGGCCTGGTAGAGGGTGATCAGGTCGTTGGCCACGGCTTCTTCGCTGAGCGCGAGCTGTTGCTGCGAGGTGTACAAGCCGGTTTCGGCGGTGAGCACGTTGAGGAATTCCGTGTCGCCCTCCTTGTAGAGCTCCATCGAGAGGTCGGTGGCGCGCTGGTTGTCGGCCACGGCGTCGATGAGGGCGGCGCGGCGGACTTGTTCCTTTTCAAAGGCGGTGAGGGCGGACTCGACCTGCTGGAAGGCGGTGAGGACGGTGTTCTTGTATGCGAAAAAGGCATTCAACTGGGTGGCTTCCTGCAGGTGGACATTGGCGATGATGCTGCCGGCGGCGAAAATCTGCCAAGTGACGGATGGTCCGACGCTCCAACTGGCGTTGGCCCACTTAAATAGTTGGGTAAAGTTGTTGGATTGGAACTGGAGCGAGCTGGTGAGGCTGAATTGGGGGAACAAGGCGGCCTCAGCCACGCCGATGTTGGCGGTGGAGACGTGGAGGTTGGCCTCGGCGGCGCGGATGTCGGCGCGGCGACGGAGCAGTTCGGAGGGCAGGCCGATGGGGATTTCCGCCGGGGCCTCGAGCATCGGGCCGACGGGATCAAGCTGGGCGACCAAGTCGCCGGGTTGCTTGCCCAGCAGAACGCTCAGGGTGTAGATGTCCTGGCGGGCCTCGGATTCGAGGCTGGGAATTTGGGCGCGGGTGTTGTCGGCCAGGGCGAGGGCGTTTTCATAGTCCAGCCGGCTGTCGAAACCGCCTTTGTAGCGCTCCTGGGTGATTTTGACGGTATGCTCCTGAATATCGAGGTTGGTGTGGGCGATGTGGAGGAGGTACTGCGAGGTGCGCAGGTCGAGGTAAACGGTGCCGATCTGGGCCTCCATGGTGACAAGGGCGTCATTGCGATTCTCCATGGCGGCCTGGAGGCTGGCTTCGGCGGATTCGATTTGCCGGCTGATGCCGCCCCAGATGTCGAGGGTCCACAGGGCATTCACGCCGGCGGTAAAGCTGTTGGTGCGGATGGCGGCTCCATCGCTGCCGCCGTAGGTGTAGCCGCCGCTGCCATCGACCTGGGGCCACATGATGCCGCCCACGACGCCGACGGTGGCTCGCGCCTCCCGGACGGCCGCGAGGGCTTGCAAGACGGTGAGGTTTTGCGCGGCGGCTTCCTTGATGAGGGCGTTGAGCTGGTCGTCGTCAAAGGTTGTCCACCACGCGGTGGTGGTGATGGGCGAAGGAGCGACGAGGCTGTTTACAGTGGAATTGTTTCCGAGCGAGAGGGAGTTGACTTGGGCCATAAACTTGCCGTGTGCGGGGGTGTTTCCCGTCGTGGTGGTATTGCCTGTGTCAGTGGTGTTACCCTCGGTGGTGGTGTTGCCTTCCGTAGTGGTGTTACTGTCGCCAGGGGTGTTATCCGTGGTGGTGTTACCGTCTGCGGTGGTATTGCCGTCGGTGGAGTTGTCAGTCTGAGCGGTGGAGTTCGAATCTGCCGATTGGTTGCCGCTGGTGGCGTTGGCGGCGAGGGACAGGCTGGTCCATTGCGCAGGGGTCTTGGTGTCCGGCGTTTTGTAATTGGGGCCGATATTCAGGCAGCCACTTAGCAAAAGCAGGCTAGTGAAGGCCAGCCAGCGGGTGGCGGGATTCAGCGCATGGGCGAAGGGTTGCCGGGGCCGGCGGGGGGAGTGGGCTTTCATTCGTAACGGAGGGCTTCAATAGGGTCGAGGCGCGAGGCTTTCCACGCCGGATAATAACCAAAGATGATGCCGACGGAGGCGGAGACGGCGATGGCGGCCACCGCCGCGCCAATCGAGGCCTTGGTGGGCCAGTGCAGCAGGGCGGTGATGGCGATGGAGCCGAGCCGGCCGACCAGCAGCCCGACCAGTCCGCCGATCACGCAGAGCACGACGGACTCGACCAGAAATTGCCGGAGAATGTCGCGCGCCTTCGCACCGACGGCCATGCGCAGGCCGATTTCGCGGGTGCGCTCAGTGACGGAGACCATCATGATGTTCATCACGCCGACGCCGCCCACCACCAGCGAAATGGTGGCCACGCAGGTGAGCAACTGCATCATGAGGCGGCTGGTGGCGGTGAGGGCGTTGCCGATTTCAGTGAGGTCGGCCAGGACAAAATCCTCGTTTTCGGGAGGGCCTTCGATGTGGTGGCGTTCGCGGAGCAGAGCGGTGACTTCCAGCGTGGCCTCGGGAATGTCCGCGACATCGCGGGCGCCGACGAGGATCGAGTCCACGTTGGCAAAACGGATCATCTGCGGCGTATCGATCGCGGCGGCGGAGGAGGCGGTCGGGTAGATGGTGCCGCCACCGGAGGGAAAGGCCGAAGATGGGGTGTTAGCCGTGCCTAGCGTAGCCACGTTGCCCTGGCCGCCGGACGTGCCGCCGCCGCCGTTGACGCGGTACTTGATGGTGGTCCAGGGTGCAATGAGGATGTCATCCTGGTCGTTGCCGAACATGTTGGCGCCTTTGGGGCTGAGCACGCCCACGATCCGCAGGGTAACGCTGTTGAGCCGCACGAACTGGCCCAGGGGCGATTCGTCGCCAAAGAGATTTTGCGCGACCGTCTGGCCGATGAGGCAGACCTCGCTGGCGCCGCGCACGTCGTCCTGGGTGAAGGACGAGCCCTCGGCGAAATCGTCCCAGTTGTGGATAAAGAAATAGTCGGGGGTGGTGCCGATGATGCTGTTGGGCGCCCAGTTCAAATTGCCGCGGATCAACTGGCCGCGGGTGCGCACAATCGGGGCGGAGCCGCGCACGGCGGGGCATTCCTGGGCGATGGCGTCGGAATCGTCGGGCGAGAGGGTGACGCCGGTGCCGGCGCCCTGGTTGACGCCGCCATTGGCCGCGGAGTGCGGAAACACCAGCAGGATGGCCGCGCCCATGCTGGTGAGGGTTTTTTGAATCTGCACATTGGAGCCGTTGCCGATTTCGACCATGGCGA
>JBEKZN010000246.1:0-3746 GCA_049509815.1 Opitutales bacterium | reverse complement strand
GCGGAGACGAAGGAGGGGTAGTTGAGCATAAGCGTCGCAGCCAAGAGAAAGGCTGGACGGTTTCGTCGGCGGGGACTTCGTCGAGGCATTCCTGAAGGGGGCGACGGGGAAAGACCTCGAGTTTGCCGCCGGCGGTGCAGTTAAAGATTTCGACGCCGTGCTGCTGAAAAAACTTCCGGGCGCAGACATAGGCTGCTTCCATTTTATGGACCTGGGGGTCGTGCCAGCGTTTGCCCTTGCCGAAGTAATCGCGGTTGAAGTGGTTGGGGTCGTCGGACGGCATGTCGAGGACGCTGACATTGTAGTCCTGGTGTTTCTGGACATCGGCGGGGATGGCGTAGTTGTGGTCGAGGCCGGCGAGCAGGATGCGGCGGAAGCCGAGGAAATAGGCGAGCTGGAGGCTGGAAAAGGTGACGGTGCAGCCGGCGTAGGTGTGGTCGGCGGCATTGGGTGAGAATTCGAATTCGCCGCGGGCGGCATGGGGACGGGGCAGGTGGCGGTAGAAGATGGTGGCGCCGTCGTCTTCGAGGCAGTAGGCGAGGTAGGTGGGGAAGAATTTGATGGATTCGCTGAGGCGGTTGAGGTCGGAGGCGCGGTCCTCGGCGACGAGGTGGTCTTCGACGACGTGAAAGGTGGCGCGAAAGGCGGTGTCAGGGTAGGCGAGGTAGAGGCCGTTGGCGCCGAAGGTGGGGACGTGGCGGAGGGTGTCGAGGTTGACCTGCTTGAGGGACGGGCCATTGCCGAGGATAACGCAGGTGCGGGCCTGGGAGCACCAGGCGCGGAGTTGTTCGAGGCGGGGGCGGTAGAGGAGCGGGTAGAGGCGCTCGTAGCAATCGCGGGCGCGCCAAAGGCCGCGAAAGCGGGCTTCGTCGGAAAATTTTTCGCGAGTGGGGAGGAAGATTTCCCCGCCGAGCGGGTAGCCTTTTTTGAGTTCGGCGAGGGCGGCCGAGGAGTCGCCGACAGCGGGAGAAGGGACGGGAGTGCTCATGCGCGCGGCCGGGTAAGCGCCTTATTTGGCGGAGACTTTTTGGGCGGGGAGGCGTTCGGCCGACAGCCATTCCTTGAATTGATCCAGTCGGCTGGGAGCATGGTAGCGGGCTTCGTCGAGCGAGGCTTTTTTGCGTTTGGCGAAATCAGTGCGTTTGGCCTGGAGGGTTGCCGGATCGGGGTAGAATCGGAGCAACTGGGTGTCGAGTTCCTGTTCGGCGAGGCGGACGAGCGCGAAGTCGGCATCCTGATGACGCGCGATGAGCTGGCGCACGGGGTCGGGCACGAGCTGGCCGCGCTCGGTGCGGTTTCTGACCTGATGGTAGGCGCAGTCGGGGAAGTTTTTGGGGAAGCGGGCTTCCAGGACGAGCATAGCGTCGTCGAAGCGATGGAGCGGGAAGACGGAGGCGTGGCCGGCGCGGATGAGTTCCTCGATGCGCGGCAGGCCGCCGGAGCCGGCCAAGCGGCGAACCTGGCCGTTTTTATAATTGGGCAGCAGGCCGGGCTCGCGGTCGAATTCTTCGAAATACGAAACGAGGTCGAGGTGAACGGGGAGGGTGTCAACGCCGGCGCGGCGGCGGCTGAAAAAATAATGGGAGAGGGTGCGTTCGACGGGGTCGCGCACGAAGGCGAGAGCATGAACGGTGCGGGGGCAGGCGGGGTCGTCAAAAGGCAGGTCAAAGCTGTAGCGGTGGGAGGCGATGGCGTCGTAGCGGGGGTAGAGCGCGATGATGCGGGCCATCTGTTCGCAGGTGTATTGGTAGTCCTGAAGGAGGCCGTAGTCGTGGTAAAAGCGTTTCTCCAGGTTTTTGTGGAGGACATCAATAAAGGTGATGCCGCCGCATTTGGCGAGGTGGGCGAAGACGAAGAAAGGCGGTTTCATGGAGCGACGAGGACGCTGGCGCAGGGGAACAACGCGCGGGTTATTCGCTGGATTCGAGGACTTTGACGAGGTCGCGAGTGGTGAGGAGGTGGACGAATTTTTTGATGGCGGGGCTGAGGACGCGGCCTTTGCGGTGGATGATGGCGAGGGGGCGGACGAGGCGACGGCCCTTCAATTGGAGGCGGCAGAGGAGGCGCTGCTTGATTTCCTGGAGGATGGTGGTTTCGGGGACGATGGCGATGCCGGCGTCAACCTCGACGGCACGTTTGACGGTTTCAATGTTGTCGAACTCCATGACGGGCTCGATGTCGATTTTAAATTCCTTGAAGAGCTGGTCGGTGGCCTTGCGGGTGGGGATGTCCTGGTCGAAGCCGATGAATTTGTGGACGGAGAGCTCCTCGACGGAGACTTCGCGCCGGCCGGCGAGCGGGTGGCCGGGGGCGCAGATGACGACGAGCTGGTCCTCCTGGAAGGGGATGACCTCGATGAGGCGGGTCTTGATGGGGAAGGCGACGAGGCCGAGGTCAACGGTGTTGTGGAGGACGTCCTCGTAAACGAGGTTGGAGCGGCGGTATTCGACGCGGACGTTGACGGCGGGGTATTCCTTGAGGAAGAGCTTGATGTAGGCGGGGAGCTCGTGGAGGCCGATGGAGTAGATGGTGGAAAGGTGGATGGGGCCGCTGACGACCTTGCGCATTTCCTGCAATTCGCTGGACAACTGGCCGTAGAGGCGCAGGAATTCCTGGGCGGTCTCGTAGATTTTCCGGCCTTCGCGGGTGAGGCGGAACTGTTTCTGGCCGCGGTCCACGATGAGGACGTTGAAATGCTTTTCCATGGCGCGCATCTGCTGGCTGACGGCGGACTGGGTGATGCCGTTGGTCTTGGCGGCGCGGGAGAAACTTTCGCTCTCGACGAGGTCGGTGAAAATCTTGAAATTCTCGAGGTGCATGGGCGGCCGGGGTGAGACGGGCGGCGGGGATTATCCATAACAAAATCTAATCCGATTTCAACAGGGGATTTAGCGCAGCTAATCGCATGGCCTTTTTAACTTACGAAGAATTCACGACCAACGTGGCGCGGGTGCGGGCGCGGGTGGCGGGGGCGTGCGCGGCGGCGGGGCGGCCGGCGGAGGCGGTCGGGATTCTGGCGGTGACAAAGACGCAGCCGGTGGAGGCCGCGCTGTACGCGCACCGGGCCGGACTGGCGGGCGCGGGGGAAAACCGGGTGCAGGAGGCGCTGGAGAAAATCGCGGCGTGCCCGGAGCCGGCGGTGCGGTGGGAGCTGATCGGGCATTTGCAGTCGAACAAGGCGGCGAAAGCGGCGGGGGCGTTCGCGCGGATTCAGTCGGTGGACGGGATCGAGCTGGCGCAAAAGCTGGACCGGGCCGCGGCGGCCCTTCGACAAGCTCAGGGCGGGCCAGCGGGAAAAGTGCTGCCGGTGTTGCTGCAGGTGAACGCGGGGGACGATCCGGCGAAGTTCGGGGTGGATGGCGCGGGTGCGGCGGGATTGCTGGAGGCGGCGCTGAAGTGCGCGGCGCTTAAGGTGGAGGGATTGATGACAGTGGCGCCACTGGCGCCGGGCGATCCGGCGGTGGCGGAGCGGTGTTTTGCGCGGCTGCGGGAGACGCGGGACCGGCTGGCGGCGCAGTTCGGGGTGGCGCTCGCGGAGCTTTCGATGGGGATGTCGGACGACCTGGAGGCGGCGGTGCGGCAGGGCAGCACGCTGGTGCGGGTGGGGACGGCGCTGTTTGGGATGAGGGGGTGAGTCGGAGGTTAATCCACAGATTTCGCAGATTGAAGAAGATTTTACCGCAAAGGTGCAAAGGAGGCGAAGAAGAGAAGCGAGGAGGAAGAAGGAGAAAAGAGTTTTGGACAGG
>JBEKZN010000245.1:0-3749 GCA_049509815.1 Opitutales bacterium | reverse complement strand
AGGGTGAAGGTGGGGGATGAAGGTTACCGGCAAAAGGAGTTGGGCGTGGCTGGCGGCGCTGGTGTTATTGGCGGGAATGGTGGTCGCGGGCTGCGCGGGCGGGCCGTCCGCGTGTGCGGCGGGAGCCGGCGCGCAGAGACCGCAAGTGCTGAAGCCGGAGCAGGCGGCGGCGCACATCGGCGAGCGGGCGACGGTGACCGGGGTGGTGGTGAGCGCGGATTACCGGCCGAACAACGAAGGCAGCCCGACGTTCCTGGATTTTGTCGCGCCGTACCCGAAGCCGCTGTTTATTGCGTTGATCTGGGGCACGGATCGGCCGAAGTTTGGCACGCCGGAAACGATGTACCTGGGGCAAAAAATTTCCGTCACGGGAAAGATCATCGAATATCATGGCAAGCCGACGATCGTGGTGAGCGAGCCCGGGCAGATAAAGTTTGCGCCGTGAGGGGGTGAGCGGGAGGGGGTAATTGGTTAAAATTTTCCCCACGCGGAGCGGCTTGACAGGGGGTGGGGCGAGGGGAATGATGAGGAAAAATGCGACTTTGGCTGCAGAGGCTGTTGGCGATGGTGGCGCTGGCGGGAGTGCTGGTGGCGAGCAATCTGCATTTGGCGGTGATTCAGGGGATCGCGTGGGTGCGGATGTACGAGCATTACCGGGTGGGTTATCCGCCGGCGCTGGCGCTGGAGGTGACGTTGAGCGGGAAGGCGCCGTGCAATTTGTGCAAGTTTGTGCAGGCGGCACAGAAGGAGCAGGGCAAAGCGGAAGGATTTTTGACGTGGACGGCGAAGGTGCTGCTGCCGCTGCTGGCGGCGGGGATGTGCCTGGCGCCGGGGACGGGCAAGAGCGAGCGCTGGAGCGAAGTGCGGGCGCGATTGGTGGTGTGGTGCGCGCCGCCGGAAATACCGCCGCCGCGGTGGGCGTGAGGCCTCTGTCCACGGGACGGAGGAAATGACTTGATGATGGCTGCGCGAGCGTCGGACGACGCGTCGGCGCGGGTTCGTCATGATTCCGAACGTGAGGCTGCCCGATGGGCGGGTGCGTTCGTGCCGCGCGGGATTTCGCTAGGGGTTTCGCGCGGGCATTAGCTGCATTTGAGTTGGAATTATTCGTTCACGCCGGGGCCGCGACAGCGAGCCCCGAAGGTTGGGAATCAGAAAAATGAAAAACGAAACAGGTTTATTGTGTAAACATAGTGAAGCGACGGGGATCCGGGCGAAGAGCCGGATCCCCTGGCTGGTGGCCGGGGCCGCGCTGGCGGCCGGCAGTTTAACGAGCACGGTGGCGCGGGCGCACGGGTTTGAGGCGGGAAGGTTTTTTCCGCCGACGATCCAGACGGACGATCCGTTTGCGACGGACGAGTTGTCGCTGCCGACGGTGGAGTACTTCCAGAATCCCGGCACGCCGGCGACGAAGACGGTGGACTCGTCGTTTGAGTTCGACAAGGAGCTGTTCCCGAAGTTTGCGGTGGGAATCTCCGACGGGGTGCAGTACCAGTCGCCGGACGGGCTGCCGTCGGCGACGGGTTTTGACAACCTGGAGCTGAGCGCGAAGTACCAGTTGTGGGAGGTGCCGGAGCACGAGTGGATCTTCTCGGTGGGCGCGATCTGGGACGTGGGCGGCACGGGGAGCAAGAAGATCGGGGCGACGACGGCAAACACGTTCACGCCGACGATTTACTTCGGCAAGGGGATGGGTGACATCCCGGATTCGCTGGACGCGCTGAAGCCGTTGGCGGTGACGGGGACGTTCGGCGTGGACATCCCGACGCAGGGGGTGCAGAACGCGCTGGAGACGGGCGTCGCGGTGGAATACAGCCTGCCGTACCTGCAGTCGCAAGTGAAGGACATCGGGCTGCCGGAGCCGTTCAAGAGCATGATTCCGCTGGTGGAGTTTGCGTTCACGACGCCGATCAACCGCGGGTACGGGCCGACGACGGGGACGATCAATCCGGGGGTGCTGTACGAGACGCAGTACTTCCAGCTCGGCGCGGAGGCGGTGATTCCAGCGAACAGCCCGACGGGGAGCCGGGTCGGCGCGGTGGTAAACGTCCAGATTTTCCTGGACGACATCTTCCCGCAGACGTTCGGGCACCCGCTGTTTGGCGGGAAAGACGAGTAAAAAAACAATGGCAAACATTCAAATCGATCATAACATGAAAAATATCAAAAAAACACGGCCGGGGCGGCGGGCCCTATTAACGGGGCTGCTGCTACTGGCGGGCACGACGGGCGCGTGGGCGCACGCGTTTCTGGACCACGCGGATCCGAAGGTGGGGAGCACGGTTTCGCCGGCGCCGACGGTGGTGAAGCTGTGGTTCACGGAGGACCTGGAGCCGGCGTTCAGCAAGTTGACGGTGTCGGACGCGCAGGGCAAGGAAGTGGACAAGAAGGACGCGCACGTGGACGACAAGAACAAGGCGCTGTTCATCGTGTCGCTGCCGGCGGGGCTGCCGGCGGGAGCGTACACGGTGAACTGGCATGCGGTGGCGTCGGACACGCACAAGACGCAGGGGACGTTCAAGTTCACCGTCAAATAACCGAAGCGGACATGAAACGAGAGGAGCAGGCATGACGACGGAATGGTTTGTCCTGGCGCGGGCCGTGCATTTCGGCGCGTGCCTGCTTCTCTTTGGCTTTTGCGCGTTCGACCGATTCGTGGCGAGCGCGGTCAGACGCGAACGGGCCGAGGGTTCGCGGCTGGGCTGGTGGTGTCTGGCGCTGCTGGTGGCGGCGATGGCGTCGGGGCTGGCGTGGTTTGCGCTGGCGACGATTTCGATGAGCGGGGGGCCGCTGGGGCTGGACGTGCTGGGGGTGGTGTGGAATCAGACGCAGTTCGGAGCGCTGGCCAAATGGCGGTTGCTGCTGTGGCTGGTGACAGCGGCGGGAGCAGTGAGCCTGGCGGGCTGCACGATGAAGGCGAGGCGACGGGATAAGTTGGTGTGGTTTGAGTTGCTGGGCAGCGGGCTATTGCTGGGCAGCCTGGCGTGGGCGGGGCATGGGCTGGTCGGCCAGCCGGCGCAGTGGCACCTGGCGGCGGATGTGCTGCATCTGCTGGCGGCGGGGTTGTGGCCGGCGGGGTTGCTGCCGCTGGCGCTGCGGTTTCGCGAGTTGAAACGGGTGAGCGGACCGGAGCGGGGAATTATGCCGGGGGCGCTGGTGCGGCGGTTTTCGGCGGTCAGCCTGGGAAGCGTGGCGGCGCTGGCGGCGACGGGGTTTGTGAATGCGTGTTATTTGGTGGGGACGTGGGGGAATTTGGTGGAGAAGCCGTATGGGCAGTGGCTGATGGTGAAGCTGGGGTTGTTCGGCGGCGCGGTGGCGCTGGGCGCGGTGAATCTTTTGCGGCTGAAGCCGAAGTTGTGCGGGCAGGATGCGTCCGCGGCGGAAAAGGAGCGGGCGGCGGCGCGGCTGGAGGTCAATGTGCGGGTGGAGTTGGGTTTGGGGATGCTGATCGTGGTGGTGGTGGCGGTGTTGGGGATGCTGGCGCCGGCGATTGGGTGAAAGCGAGGGGAGATCCCCATGGCGCGGAAGGGAGTGGTGGATTGCACTTGTAAAAGCGGGCGGGCGGGGCTGTAATAAGCGGCTCTGGTTGGCCAGCGGTGCGGTAGCCAAGTGGTAAGGCCGGAGTCTGCAAAACTCCCATACGTCGGTTCGATTCCGACCCGCACCTCCATTTGTTAGCTATTGAATAACAATGGTTTAGAGCGAGACGGAAGGGCCACTGTCAGTGGAATTGCCAGTAAACTTGGGCG
>JBEKZN010000244.1:0-3758 GCA_049509815.1 Opitutales bacterium | reverse complement strand
TCATCAACGACCTGACGAACAGCGTGCCGGCGCTGGATTTGCAGGCGGCGACGGGGATGCTGGCGATCGTGGTGCTGGTGGTGGTGATGAACTGGTTTTTCCACAAGGTGTATTGGGGCGGCTGGATTGCGATGCACAACCGGAAGAAAAAGGAACTGCTGGTGGAGGCGCGCACGGGCAGCGGAGCATCGTTGAAGGTGTTATGGGGTTTCGGGCTGCTGGGGTTTGCGTCGCTGTATCGCGAGGGGTTTGAGATCGTGCTGTTTTTGCAGAGTTACTTTCTGAAGCTGGGCGGGCTGGTGGTGCTGGAGGGGGCGCTGGTGGGGCTGTTGTTCACGGCGATCGTGGCGGTGCTGAATTTTGTGGCGCAGCGGAAGCTGCCGTACCGGCGGATGCTGGTGACGACGGGGATTTTGCTGGGGTTTGTGTTCCTGGTGATGGTGGGCGAGCAGGCGTTTGAGATGCAGCAGGCGAACTGGATCGGGACGACGAACATCGCGGCGCTGAAGAACCTGCCGGACTGGGCGGGGGTGTGGTTCTCGGTGTACCCGACGGTGGAGACGATCGTGGCGCAGGTGCTGGCGGCGACATTCGTGATCGGGTCGTACTTCCTGGCCCGGGGATGGGCGGCGCGGCAGGCGGCAACGGCCGCACGCGAGGCGACCGCGCCGGCGCAGGGCTGAGGGTCATAAAGGGATTTCCCGGACGGAAAAGCCAACGCCATAACGATCCAAAAATGATAAATAATGATAAAATAGCGATGGACGCCGGCGAACCCGGCGATTTTTGGCTTGGGTCCGGTGGGATAACCCGTCAAATCGCGAAGCACGCATGAGCCCGGGCCACAGAATTTATCGAGGTTTCACGTTGGCGAAGCGATTGGGCGTACTGGTTCTGCTGGCGGCCGGACTGGCGTGGCCGCTGGCGGGGCGGGCGGACGGGAGCGCGCCGGCAGCGGCGGCGGGCGGGAATGTGACGACGCCGGCGGCAGCGGCTCCGGCGGGTGGAAATGCTACCGTGGCGGGAGGCAACGGGACGGCCGCGGCCAGCGCCAGCGGGGGCAATGCGACGACCACGGCGCCGGCGGCGTTGAGTTTTTGGAAGCAGCCGTATTTGACGGGGAACTGGGGCGGGGAAAGGGATCGGTTGAACAACGACGGGTTCATGCCGTTCATGAACTGGACGGGGGAGATGTGGGGAAATGCGAAT
The DNA here is from genome assembly GCA_049509815.1 of Opitutales bacterium. Classification (GTDB taxonomy): domain Bacteria; phylum Verrucomicrobiota; class Verrucomicrobiia; order Opitutales; family JABDGR01; genus CAZDAQ01. Next base: position 2,549 of record JBEKZN010000244.1, on the reverse strand, counting down.
GGGGGCATTCAGACGGGGATGACGCAGGACATGCTGCTGACGTGGGGTTTTGGGCTGGATTTGCAGAAGATCGCGGGATGGAACGGGGTGACGGCGAATGCGACGTTTTACTGGTATCAGGGGCAAACTCCGGACACCAACGTGGGCGCGTACAATTCGCCGACGAGTTACGACGCGGCGAACATGGTGCGGGTGTTCACGCTGTATTTGATGAAGCAGTGGCTGAACGGGCGGCTGGCGGTGAAGGCGGGCTGGCTGACGGCGGACGACACGTTTTTCCAGACGCAGAGCGCGGCGCTGTTCCTGAATGCGGGGATCACGGCGCCGCCGTCGCTGTACGGGCAGACGCTGGCGAACGGGGATTTCGCGGTGCCGCAGTATCCGGTGGCGACACCGGGGGTATGGGCGTCGTACCAAACGCTGGATCAGCGGTGGAATTTTTACGGCGCGGTGTACGACGGCGATTCCGGGCCGAACGTGAGCCATTATCACGGGCTGGGTGTCCGCACGGGTGAAAGCGTGCTGGCGCTGGGCGAGGCGGACTGGCATTACACGGTGGGGGGAACGGCGGGGGTGTTGAAGGCGGGCGGGTATTATAGCGGGGGCTCGTTCACCGACTGGAGCACGCACCAGGCGCAGTCGGGCATCGAGGGGGCGTACGGGATGGTGGACCAGGTGTTGTGGCAGAAAAAGGCGGCGGACGGGACGGTGCAGCCGGTGCTGAGCGCGTATGGTTATGCGGGCTGGGCGGGGCCGCAGGATCGGGTGATTCCGCAGACGACTTATTCGGCGGGGCTGGACTGGTACGCGCCGCTGCCGTCGCGCCCGAGCGACGTGGCGGGGGTGGCGGTGCTGTACACGGGATTCAGCCGGGCGTACACGGCGAGCCCGTTCAACCCGCTGGGGGCGGGCGAGATGACGGCGGCGGAGACGGACTTGGAGTTCACCTACCAGGCGGCGATCACGCCGTGGTTCAGCGTGCAGCCGGACGCGCAGGTGATTTTCAACCCGGCGCTGGCCAAGACGCGGGCGACGGCGACGGTGGTGGGCGTGCGGGCGGTGGTGACGTTCTGAGGGAGCGGGCAACGGGCGGGGCGGCGCAAAAAGAATTTGGTTGACGCGGGGCCGGGTTTTTATTTTGATTAATCAAAATAGACATTTTTATTAGTCGTCAACATGAACACCACCCCTTCCGGATCCAATCATCCCGAGGCGCCCGCGGCCGAAGCCTGCGCGACGGTGCGCGGGGGCGGCCTCTCGCTGGAGGGATTTCACGGGACGGTGCCGCTGCCGGCGGCGCAGGCGCGGCCGTGGCGGCAGTACCTGGCGTTTTTCGGCCCGGCCCTGCTGATCAGCGTGGGGTACATGGATCCGGGGAACTGGGCGACGGATTTGCAGGCGGGGGCGCAGTTCAAGTACCAGTTGCTGTGGATCGTGGGGGTGTCGAGCGTGATGGCGATTTTCCTGCAGATTGTTTCCGCCCGGCTAGGCCTGGCGACGGGGCAGGATCTGGCGCAGTGCTGCCGGGACCATCTGCCGAAGTGGACGCGCTGGCCGAATTATTTGAGCTGCGAAGTCGCGATCATGGCGTGCGACCTGGCGGAGATTCTGGGCAGCGCGGTGGCGATCCATCTGCTGTTCCCGCGAATTTCGCTGTTGTGGGCGGTGTGCATCACGGCGTTCGACGTGCTGTTGCTGCTGTCGTTGCAGCGGCTGGGCATGCGGATGATCGAGGCGTTTGTGCTGGTGCTGGTGAGCACGATCGCGGGGTGCTACTTCATCGAGATTTTTGTGCTGGCGCAGACGAGCCCCAGTTTCCTGGAGATGGGGCAGGGATTGTTCGCGCCGAACCTGCCGGCGTTTTTCCGGAGCCCGGACCTCGTTTATGTGGCGATCGGCATCATCGGGGCGACGGTGATGCCGCACAATTTGTACCTGCACTCGGCGCTGGTGCAGTCGCGGCGGTTGCAGAACGACGCGCCGTCCATTCGCCGGGCCGTGCGCTACAACACGATTGACACCTCGGTGGCGCTGACGGTGGCGTTTTTCGTCAATGCCGCGATCCTGGTGCTGGCGGCCGTGGTGTTTTTCGGCCACGACAAGGTGACTTTGGCGTCGGGGCAGGTGGTGACGTTTGACGCGGACGCGGACTGGATCCAGGTGGCGTACCTGACGCTGGCGCCGCTGCTGGGGACGGCGGCGGCGAGCCTGCTGTTTGCGGTGGCGCTGCTGGCGAGCGGACAGAGCAGCACGATCACGGGCACGCTGGCGGGGCAGGTGGTGATGGAGGGGTTCATGAATTGGAAGATCAAGCCGTGGGTGCGGCGTTTGATCACGCGGCTTTGCGCCGTCGTGCCGACGATCATTTTTGTCAAGATTCGCGGGGACAACAGCGTCAACGATCTGCTGACGCTGAGCCAGGTGGTGCTGTCGATGCAGCTGCCGCTGGCGATGTTTCCGCTGATGTACTTCGCGTGCTCGAAGCGGCTGATGGGCGAGCACCGGATCGGGTGGTTTTTGCTCCTCACGGGCTGGACTTCGTGCGTTTT
>JBEKZN010000243.1:0-3759 GCA_049509815.1 Opitutales bacterium | reverse complement strand
TTTGCGTTCGAGGTCGGTGCGGCGGGAGATGGATTCGGCGTGGCGGACGGCGAGGGCGTAGGCGGCGGGGTCGCCGACGAGGAAGACTTTTTTGCGGCCGCGGGTGAGGGCGGTGTAGAGGAGGTTGCGCTGGAGCATGACGTAGTGCTGCTTGAGCAGGGGGATGACGACGACGGGGAATTCGCTGCCCTGGGATTTGTGGATGCTGATGGCGTAGGCGGGCGCGAGGTCGCCGAGGGCGGCGCGGTCGAAGTCGAGGACTTCGCCGTCGAACTCGGCGGCGAGGGTGCCGGCGGCGGGGTTGACGGCGGTGATGCGGCCGAGGTCGCCGTTGAAGAGGCCGAGTTCGTAGTTGTTGCGGGTCTGGATGACCTTGTCGCCGACCTGGAAGCGGCCAGCGCCCCATGGCAGTCCTTTGGCGCCGGGATTGAGGGCGGCTTGGAGGGATTGGTTGAGGTTGGAGATGCCGGCGACGCCTTTGTGCATGGGCGCGAGGACCTGGACGTCCATGACGGGGTCGAGCTTGTACCAGCGCGGGATGAATTCGCGGCAGAGGTGGGCGACGGCGGCGAGGCAGGCTTCGGGGTCGGGGACCTGGAGGAAATGGACGTCGGCGGCGGGGTCGAGTTTTTCGGGTGAATGGACGGGCGGCGGGGGCGAGGCGTGGCCGTGGAGGATGGCGTGGGCGACGGTGACGATGCCGGAGCGTTCGCCCTGGCGGAAAATTTTCTCGAGGCGGGTGACGGAAGCGGCGCCGCAGTTGATGAGGTCCTTGAGGACGTGGCCGGCGCCGACGGAGGGGAGCTGGTGGACGTCGCCGACGAGGAGGACATGGGCCTTCGGGGGGACGGCGCGCAGGAGGGCGGCGGCGAGGCGGGCGTCGAGCATGGAGGCTTCGTCGATGACGAGGAAATCGCATTCGAGCGGGGCGCCGGCATGGACGGTGAAGCGGCTTTGGTTGGGGTCGAACTTGAGGAGGCGGTGGATGGTGCGGGCGTGAGTGCCGGCGGCTTCGCCGAGGCGCTGGGCGGCGCGGCCGGTGGGCGCGGCGAGCAGGAGGCGGGCGTTTTTGGCGCGGAGGATGTCGGCGAGAGCGCGGAGGATGGTGGTTTTGCCGGTGCCGGGGCCGCCGGTGAGGATGGAGAATTTGGTGGTGAGGGCGGCGGCGACGCCGGCGGATTGCTCGGGAGCGAAGGCGAAGCCGGCGCGGTCCTGGGCCCAGGCGACGGCTTTGTCCACGACGATGGATGGAAGGCCGGACGGAGCGGCGCGCAGGCGGGCGAGACTTTCGGCGATGGCGCGCTCGGCGTATTCGTAGGGCGGGAGTTGGAGCAAGCCGCCGGGGAGAGCGCAGAGGGCGGAGGATTTGACGAGGTGCTCGATGCGTGGCGGGAGAAGGTTGGGCGCGACTTCGAGCATGGCGGCGGTTTGCGCGACGAGTTCCTCGATGGGCCAGCAGGTGTGGCCGTCCTCGGCGAGTTCCTCAAGGGCGAAGAGGAGGCCGGCGTCGAGACGGGCGGGGGAATCGTTGCCGAGGCCGAGGTTGCGGGCGATTTTGTCGGCGGTGCGGAAGCCGATGCCGGTGACTTCGCGGGCGACGCGGTAGGGTTCCTTTTCGAGGATGGCGCGGGCGCCGGGGCCGTACTGCTTGACGAGGCGGACGCAGAGGGCGGTGGTGACGCCGTAGGTCTGGAGGAACATGAGGACGTCGCGCTCGGATTGCTGGGCGGCCCAAGCTTCGCGGATGGCCTTGATGCGGGTGGGGCCGATGCCTTCGACGTCGCGCAGGCGGGCGGATTGGTCGGAGATGACGCGGAGGGTGTCGGCGCCGAATTTGGCGACGATGCGTTCGGCGTAGGTTTTGCCGATGCCGGGGACGAGGCCGGAGCCGAGATACTTGCGGATGCCGTAAACGGTGGACGGGAGAGTGGAGCGGAAGGAGGCGATTTTGAACTGGGGGCCGTGGGTGGGGTGGCGGGTCCAGGCGCCGGTGAGCTGGAGGGTTTCGCCGCATTGGACGCCGGGGAGCTGGCCGGCGATGACGGCGAGGGGTTGGCCGTCGTCGGGGCGGAGTTCGGCGATGCAGTAGTGGTTTTCCTCGTTAAAGAAGATGAAGCGCTCGACGACGCCGGCGAGGGCGTCGGGGGCGGGGGCGGATGGAGATTCAGCGGGCACGGAAAGAGGAAAGGGTTTTGGTGCTTAGAGGAGGCGCAACCCTGCTCAAAGTTTGTTGTATTCCTCGTGGGTGCCGATCCAGGTCCAGACGCAGGTTTGGCCGTCGTAGTCGGCGAGGGCGCGGTAGTGGTCGCCGATGCGGGCGGACCATTGGCCGTGGGGGCGAAAGCGGACGGAGGGGTGGCGGGGATTGGCCTGCCAGAGGCGGAAGGATTTGCGGGCCAAAGCCTGCACTTTGGCGGGGAGCGCGCTATAGCAGTCCCAGAACTCGGGTGTGAATTTAGACTGCACCGGGGAGCGGGCGGAGTTTGCCGTGGCGTTTGGCGGATTGGGCCTGGCGCTTGAGGAAATTCAGCTTGCCGGAGGCGGCGTCGGCGGAAATCTGGCGGTCCCAGTCGTCTTCAGCATAGGTTTCGAGCCAGAGGCGGAGTTCCTCGCGTTCGGCGGAGGTGAGGCGCGCGATGGCTTCCTGGATTTCGGCGACGGTGCTCATGGCGGAAGGGTAAGTTATGAGGGCGTGGATTGTCAAATTCAGAGCGGACGGTGCGGAGGGCCGTTCCGGCCATGGAGTCAGAAAAAAGGTTGCAGTGGGCAATAGTGGGCGGATTGGATTGGTTCACCATGAGGAGGAAAGCCGAGCAGAAGGTGGTGCCGTTTTTGTGGTTTGATGGGGAGGCGGAGGAGGCGATGAAGTTTTATGTGAGGGTGTTCAAGCGGGCGAAGATCACGGGCGTTTCGCGGTACGGGGAGGCGGGGCCGGGGAAGAAGGGGACGGTGATGAGCGGGTCGTTCGAGATCGAGGGGCAGAAGTTTCTGGCGCTGAACGGGGGGCCGATGTTCAAGTTCACGCCGGCGATTTCGTTTTATGTGTATTGCGACACGCAGCGGGAGGTGGATTGGTATTGGGGGAAGTTGTCGGCGGGCGGGAAGAAGGTGCAGTGCGGGTGGCTGGGGGACGAAGACGAGGAGAAGTCGGCGCGGGTGATGCGGGCGCTGCTGAAGATGAAGAAGCTGGATATTGCGCGGTTGAAGCGGGCGTATTCGGGGAAATAAGGGTTAACCGTAGAAAACGCAGAGGGCGCAAAAGAGGGGAAACCGCGGATGGGCGGATGGGCGCGGATTTGAGAAAAGAGGAAGAGGTTCATCCACGAATCCCGCTCAAGCGGGACGAATAGCCACGAAGTTGCAGGTGGGCGGATGGGGGTGAATTTGGAAAGGAGAAAAAATTCAAACACGAATCGACACGAATGACCGCGAATGGACATGAAAAAGACAAAATGAAGCAGGCGGTCGAGCCAGGGCCGGCCAGGGTGGACGACACGGAGGTCGTCCCTCCAGAAGAATTGGGCAAACCGATAAAGAGCGCGGGGCGAAGGCGGCGCGATTGAAAATACGCCATGGGCCGTAGCAAGCGACGCTCCTACAGCAAGAACGGCGGGGTGAGGGCACCCCGCCCTGTCTTAAGAGTGCCGAGGCTGCGAGGTGGCGTCTCCCCCTATTTGACGGTGAGGGAGACGGCGGAGCTGGGGAGGGTGAGGAGGGGGTTGGAGACGATGACGCGGTAGAGGCCGTCGTCGGCAGCGG
>JBEKZN010000242.1:0-3762 GCA_049509815.1 Opitutales bacterium | reverse complement strand
CCACGCCCGTCACCTCCACAAACACTGCTGGCGCGCGTACCTCACTGTCGCGCTTCCGCGCCTGCGCCCCGCCGCCGGCGGCTTCCACGTCGCCCCGGAAAACGTCCTCGCCGACCGCGAGCTCGCCCAGCTTTTCTGCGCCTTGCGCCTCCTGCTCCCGCACGCCGGCCTCGTCCTCTCCACCCGCGAGCCGCCGCGCCTGCGCGACGGCCTCTGCGCCCTCGGCGTCACCCACATGAGCGCCGGCTCCAGCACCGAGCCCGGCGGCTACTCCCATTTCGACGAAAACGCCTGGACTCCCACCCGCGAGCAGCCCGGCGAACAATTCCACATCGCCGACGAACGCCCGCCCCACGTCATCGCCGACCTGCTCCGCCGCCGCGGCTTCGAACCCGTCTGGAAAGACCACGACCTCGCTCTCGCCGCCGCTCCCGCCGACTCCCCCGCCGCGGCCACCGTCACCGCCACGGCCGCCGAAAACCTCCTGGCTGCACCGCACCTCTCTTCAACTGTAAACCGTAAACTTTAAAACCGTAAACGCCCGCGTGATCTCCATCACCGCCAACGGCTCCGCCCGCCCCGCCCGCGCGAGTTGCCCGCTCCCGGAATTTCTCGCCGGCCTCGGCCTCGCCCCCGAGCGCGTCGTCGTCGAGCGCAACGGCTCCGCCCTCACCCCCGCCGAGGCCCGCGCCACCGTCCTGACCGATGGCGACCGCCTCGAAATCGTCCAAATCGTCGCCGGCGGCTGATTCACGCTTGCGGCACCGGCTGCAGCTCCACCCAGCCCGTGCCCTCGATCGCTTGGCCGTTCAGCGTCCCCTGCACCATCGCCATGCCTTCGTACTTCGACGCTGTGCCCACCACGATCTCCTGGTTTTCCCGCAACATCGTCACCACCAGCTTGTCCCGCCCGAGCTGAATCGTGTTGCTCAAATAATAGCTCACGCCCGAAACCGGGCTCGTCCACAAGCTGCTCACCACCGGCGCAATGGCAATTTCGTTGATGCCCCAGCTTTTCTTGGCCGACAGCGCACCGTTGCGCGTTTGGCCGCCCGGCCGCTGAAAATACGTGGCCACCGGGAACGATCCCATCGTGGTCGTAATGACTTCCAGCACCATCAGCGCGCCCAACTGCTGCGGAAATTGCAGCGCGAAAAAATGCCACGAGCAATTCTTCACCACCTGCGCCGCCCTGGCATTGTACGTCTCCACCACATAGTCCAGCCACAGCGTCCCCGCATTTCCCTGGCTGACGATTCCCACGTCGTCCCGCGAAATGACAAATTTCTGCACCTCCAGCAGCGGCTCCGAGTAGTAATAGGATCCCTGGCTCACCATCGCATTGCCGCTCGCGCGTAAATACGCGTCCACGGATCCGTGGTACGAACCATCGATCTGCTCCCGCTGGTGCGGCGTGATCCATTGCGGAAAAAACGAAGCCGGGCCGTGGCCCTCATTCACCGCGCCCATCCGGTCGCGTATCGTCACATCCGTCTGCGTCCGGTGTCCGTCTCCGCCCAGCGTGTCTGAGACCAGCCGATAAATCGCCCCCGGCCGCCCGACTTGCCCGCTGACCCGTGTCATCGTCATGCCTCCGGTGGATTGGAGATTGGAGTCCAGGCAAACCACCTCCACCGACCACGGGCTCGGCGTCACCGTCACCACCGGCGCGATGTCCAGGTTGATGCTGCCGCCCACGATGTAACCGTCCGTCGCCGCTCCGTTGAACGCCACGATCGCCGGCACCACTGGCACGCGAAAACCGTCAATCACCTGGTCAATCCGCTGCACCGCCATGAAATACGCCCCGATGTTGGCCGGATCGGGCGCGCGGCCCGAGCCTTCGATCAGGCTCCCGAAGAAAAACCACCCGTCCAAATCATAATCCAGATGCTCGCTCGACAAATATTGCGCCAGCAGGCCCGAACTCTGCGTCTGCGGCAGCATGAATCCGTTCGTGTACTCCGCCGGCGTGCTTCCCGCGGGCGCGCCGGCCCGGGCCAGCTTGCTCAGCAACGGGTTCGCCGCCACCGTCGCCGCCATCATGCCTCGCAGAAACCGCCGCCGTGTGAGCGCGCCAAAATCAATCGCCGGCGGAATTCGCTTCATCTTCATGAGCGTGTCTGCCTTACAATTTTGCCGCCTAACCCCGTCCGTGGCAAGTTGTTCTCGCCAATTAGGGTGTTTCCGTTTTTTCTCCCCTTGCCTCGCACGCAACATTTGCCCTGTCCTCCAGCCCTGTTAATCCGTAAATTTGTCCCTTCCATGGACCCCGGCAAAAGCACCGAACTCAAAAACGCCCACGTCGTGCTCGACCGCCTCATCTACCAGCGCGACGATGCCAACCTCCCGTCCGACCGCCCTCACGCCTTCATTTACTTCCTCACCATCCGCAACCTCTCCGACCGCCGCTTCACCCTCCTTGGCCGCAAATGGATCCTCCAGCAGGCCGACGGCTCCACCCAGGTCATCGAAGGCGATAAAATCGTCGGCCAGACTCCCACCCTCGCCCCCGGCGAGGAATTTTCCTACAACAGCTACCACGTCACCGCTGTCAACACCGTCGCCCGTGGCTCCTTCCACGGTCTCGACGAATTCAACCAGCCCATTCACGTCAAGATTCCGCCCTTCAACCTGATCATCCCCGTGCCGCCTCCCGCTGCGCCGGACGACTCCGGGCGCCCATGCAACTGACTGATCTCAACTCCGCCCACGACATCGGCGCCAACTCCCTCCTCGTCGAACTCGGCCCGTTCCGCTTCCTCTTCGACTGCGGCCTGCACCCCAAGAAAGTCGGCCTGCCCGCCCTGCCCGACTTGCGCCAGCTCGAGCGCGCTCCGCTCGACTTCTTCGTCGTCACCCACAGCCACCTCGACCACGGCGGCAGCCTACCCGTGGCCCTGCGCTACCAGCCCTCCGCCCCGGTCCTCGTCAGCCCGCCCACCGAATCGCTCCTCCCGCGCATGTTGCGCAACTCGTGCAACGTCATGATGCGCCAGCGCGAAGAGCTCAACCTCAGCGAGTACCCCCTGTTCACCTTCAGCGAAATCGAGCGCCTCGAAGGCCGCCTTCAGGCCGTGCCTTTTCACCGCCCGCGCATCTTCGAAAAAAACGGCCAGCAACTTGAAGTCACCTTCTTCCCCGCCGGCCACGTCGCCGGCGCCGCCGGCCTGCGCATCGTTTATAATCGTCGCCGCATCTTCTTCACCGGCGACGTCCTCTTCTCCGACCAGCTCACCCTCGCTGGCGCCAAATTTCCCGACGAACCCTTCGACACCCTCGTCACCGAAACCACCCGCGGCCTCACCCCCCGCAACCCCGCCGTCACCCGCGTCAGCGAACGCGCCCGCTTTCTCGCCGCCGTCGAGGAAACCCTCGCCGCCGGCGGCACCGTCCTCGTTCCGGTTTTCGCGCTCGGCCGCATGCAGGAAATCCTTGCGCTGCTCCACCAGGGCCGGCGCGCCGGCCGCCTGCGCGACGTCCCCATCTATGCCTCCGGCCTCGGCCTCGACCTCGTGGACTACTTCGACACCCTCTCCAAAAAATACGAGCACATCCGTTTTCGCCGCAACGTCATGCGCGAGCTCGGCGTGCAGCCCCTGCGCCAGAACCTCACGCCCGGCCGCGAACCGGGCCAGCGCGGCATCTTCGTCCTCAGCAGCGGCATGATGGTCGAAAACACTCCCTCCTACGCCCTCGCCGCCAGCCTTCTCGCCCGCCCCGCCAACGGCGTCTTCTTCGTCGGCTACTGCGACCCCGAAA
>JBEKZN010000241.1:0-3776 GCA_049509815.1 Opitutales bacterium | reverse complement strand
CGAGGAGGAGCTCGAGGACCTGGTCGTGGACTTTGGCGGGGTTGCTGTTTTCGCGGTCGATTTTGTTGATGAAGACGATGGGCTTGAGGCCTTGCTGGAGGGCCTTGCGCAGGACGAAGCGCGTCTGGGCCTGGGGGCCGTCGTAGGCGTCCACGACGAGCATGACGCCATCGACCATTTTCATGACGCGCTCGACCTCGGCGCCGAAGTCGGCGTGGCCGGGGGTGTCCACGATGTTGATGATTTTGTCGCGCCAGTGGACGGAAGTGTTCTTGGCCTTGATGGTGATGCCCTTTTCGCGCTCGAGGTCCATGCTGTCCATGACGCGTTCGGCGACGACCTGGTTGGCACGAAAGGCTCCGCCCTGGCGGAGGAGTTGGTCCACGAGAGTGGTTTTGCCATGGTCCACGTGGGCGATGATGGCGAGATTGCGAATATTTTGACTCATGTTCGTGACACGTTGGCGCAGGCGGTGCTGCAGGAAACCGGCCAATATGCCAGAAGACCCCGGGTGCGCGCGAGCAAAAACGCGCGGGCCGCGCGATTACTGGACCTGCGGCGTGGGCGGCGTGCTGAGTTGCTGCGCGGTGAAGGTGCGCGCGTAGGTGATATGGCCCTGGTCGTCGAAGACGGAGAGGGTGACACTGCGTTGCCCAAGCGGACCGGAAAAATGGAGGGTGGCGAACTGGCGGGCGGCGACTTGCGAGCCGGGCACGCGGAGGAAATTGGGGTCGGTGACGGAACTGGCCGGCCGGGCCGTGATAGGGCCGACGGTGAGGTCATACAGGTCGTACGACTGCGGACGTACGAGGCGGGTGAGTTCACCATAGGGCAAGCCGCCGGACAGGAAGAGCAGGCCGGGGACAGTGCCGGGGTGCAAGGCGTTGAGCAGCATTTCGCGGTCGGACGGAGCGGCGGCGAGGTTGGTGACGTCGTCCGAGGGATTGAGCATCGGGGAGCCGGAGCAAATAATTTTGAAGGTGGCCTGACTCTGGCGGAGGGCGTCGAGCAGCCACGCGACCTGGTCGTGACCGAAGACGGCGCGTTCCACCTGGTTGTCGTCGCCGAGATGGCGGAAGGAGCGGTCGTCGAGGAGGAAAAATTCGGCGTCGCCCCAGCGGAAGGTGGTCATCAGGCCGTCGAGACGCGCGACGCCGTAGGAGGGGTTCGGCCAATAGCGGCGGAAGGCGGCCTGGGCATCGCGGAGGTTCCACAAGTTGGCGCCGGAGCCCGGCGGCCCGAAATCGGGCGCGCCGACGACAGCATACTGATGCACGGAGCCGAGCAGGGGCTGCAATTCGGGCAGCGCACGGGTGTGGGAGTAGCGAAGGGAGTAGCCGGTGCGGCTGCCCCAATCGGGTTCGCGCAGCCAGGTGGCGCCGCCAAGCCAGACGAGGGCTTCGGGGCGCAGCGAAAGCAGCGCGGTAAAAATAGAGTAGGTGCCGGGTTCGGGTTCGAGTGAGGGCGGATCCACGGCGGGATCGTACACGGAATTGCCGGCGGCGAAGGCGATGGTGAAATCGGGCGGGTTATCCTGGTAGCGCCAATCGGGCAGGGTGACGAATTCGGTGATGTACGGGTAAATGAGCGGCTGGCCGTTAAGCAGGACCTGGTATTCGTAGCGGGTGCCGGGGGTGACGTGGTCGGCGATGAAAGTGGCGGTGTCGTCATCTTTTGCGCGAGTCTGGACGGCGGGCGCAAGTTGACGCAGGGCGGGCTGGTCTTTGGGCCAGTAGGCGATTTGCACCGTGGCCGGGCCGTTGGTCTGGACCCAAAGCACGACCTCGCGCATCTCGCTGTAGCCGACGAGCGGGCCGGCGGCGAGCGCAGGCAACGCAGGCGCGGCGGCGGCGCAAAGCGGAATCAGCAGGACGAGGAAAAAGGCGAGGCGTGTTTTCAAGAGATGGGCAGATGAGACGAAGGCGGAAAGCTTTAGGATGGCAGCGGAGTGGCCGGGTATTGAAGGCCGACGGCGGTCAGCCAGCGATCAAGAGTACAGGCTTGGCCGAGGGAATCGTCCCAGGACAATGCAGGAGAAGGAGCCTGGCGGGCGGCGAGATGCTGGGCGACGGCGTCCACTTCGAAGGAATAGAGATCGGCGGAGGGGGCGGGATTTTTGAAAACTTTGGGTTTTTTCGCGCCGGTTTTCCAGAGGGAAACACCGCTCTGGCAAAAGAACGGGTCGGCGACTTCGAGGCGGCCTTCCGTACCGAAGAATCGCGCGGTGCGCTCGCGGCCAAGGCGCACACCGCAGGAGACCTCGGCGAGAATGTCCCGGGGAAATTGCAGGATAGCGGAGGCGAATTCGTCCACGCCGGTTTTGCCGAAATGGGCGAATCCGGTGACTTGAAGCGGTTCGGCAAATGGCAGGCCCAGCGCGACCCCGGCGGCCAGGCGCGCGAGCGACACGGGGTAGCCGCCGACGTCGAGGATGCCGCCGCCGCCGAGGGCGGGATTGAGCAGGCGGCTCTGCGGCAGCCAATCGGCGCGAAAGGCGAAACTCGATTGAATCACCTTGAGTTCGCCAATTTCGCCCTCGCGCAGCAGCTTCATCCACAGCGCGGTGAGCGGATGCACGCGGTACATGAAGGCTTCGAGCAGAAAAACATCGTGCGTCCGGGCTGCGTCCACGACGGTGGCGGTGTCGCGGGCATTCATGGTGAGCGGTTTTTCGCAGAGGATGTGCTTGCCGGCTTGCGCAGCGCGGATGGCCCAAGCCGCGTGATACGGATGGGGTGTGGCGATGTAAACAACGTCCACCGCGGGGTTGGCGAGGAGTTCGTCGTAGGAGCCGTGGGCGTGGGGGAGCTTGAATTCGTCGGCAAACTGGCGGGCGCCGGCGAGGGTGCGGCTACCCGCGGCGACAAGCACGCCGGTGGAGGACAAGCGCAAGGCTTGGGCGAGGCGGCGGGCGATTTTACCGCAGCCGAGCACGCCCCAGCGGAGTTTTGGGTTGGGGGGTTTGCGCACGGAGGAGAACCGTGAGCGTAGGCGGCGGGCACGCCGCCGGTCGAGGGAAAACGAGCCGGGGCGCGAACTGAGCGGGTGTTGGTGCGCCTAAGCGCCGACGACGAAAGGATCGGCGCCGAGAGTGCCGACCAGGGATTCGAGATACTGGGGAGCCTGGACTTTTTGAAGGGATTCGCGCACGGATTCGAGGCGGGTAGTCAGGCCGAGGGCGTGGGCGACCTCGACGTGCGAGGGTCGGTTGAGGAAGGCCTCGAGGCTGGCCACGCCGCGGCGCAGGTGGGCGGCTTCGACGCGCTGGCGGGTGCGCAGGCGCTCCTTGTACCAATCGCTTTCCAGAACGGATTCGCGGGTGAAGAGCGCGCGCAGGGCGGGATCGTCCAGGCTTTTGCCTTCGTAGTGGCCGTGGGCCATGATGTGCAGCAAGGCGAGCAGGGGCGGGCAGGCGCCCGCGATGGAGCCGTCGTCGAAATACTGTTTGGCGGCGTAGCGGTGGGTCTCGACGATGACCTCCATGCTTTCGGCGAAGATGGCGGGGTCCTGCAATTCGGGACGCAGCATCTCCTCGGTGAAGACGCTGCTGGGGTTGGCGAAGATGCGGGCGAGGTACTCGCGGGCGAATTTTTCGGTGATGCGGTAGCCGAGGCGGCTGGCGAGGACGGTCTTGCCATTATGGACGAAGTCTTTGCAGCGTTCGAGGGTGCCTTCGCGCAGGAGGTGCGTGGGATCGCGTTCGTCGGGACGCATGCGACTCCAGACCTCGGGGACGAGGAGGGAGACGTCGTGGTCCACGCGGTACTTGGGGCCGA
>JBEKZN010000240.1:0-5275 GCA_049509815.1 Opitutales bacterium | reverse complement strand
ATTGTCTAACCGGCCTGCTCCCATTTTCCCCGACCGCCCCGGTGCATTTCGCGCCCGGGGCGGTTTTGTTTTTGATACCCGCGCGCTTTGCCGTCATATCCAATCGCTAATTCGTCGCGCCTTGCCCGGGTCTGCCCTCCCGGTCGCTTTAGGCCCGGGTTGGCATGAAATTCCGTCCTCTCGTTCTTGCGTCTCTCGCTGTCTTCGTGCTCGCCGCGTCCGTGTGTTCCGTTCGCGCGCAGGACCGGGCGACGCTGGATATGCTCGTCAAAAAAGGAATAATCACCCAGGCCGAGGCCGACGAGGCCGCGAAATCCGCCGCGGTTGTCGTCAACCCCCGTACCGAGGCCGTCAAAAAACTCACCATCGGCGGCCTGCTTCAGATCCAGTACGACTGGCTCAACACCCACGACCAGGCTGCCGGTGCCACGCAACCCCCCGCCGTAAACCAGTTCATGGTTCGCCGCGCCAATATTGATACGGCGGCCAATTTGGGCAACGGCTGGATCGGCCAGCTCGGCCTGAACTTTGGTTCCAGGCCGGTTAGCCCCGCCCCGCCGGAAACGGGAATAACCCAGCGACGCATCAGAAAGGCCATCATTTCCAAAACCGTTGATGGCTTTGGCGTCGCCACTGTCGGCTACCAAAAGGTCAGTTGGGGCCAGGAGGAAAACACGTCGTCCTCCAAGCTCAAGACCATCGAGCGCTCGGTCGTCACCTTTTTCTTTGACGGTACCTACGGCGGCCCGACCAACGGCCGCCTTGGCTACGGCTCGCACCACACCGGAGTCTTTTGGGACGGGACCGTGCCCACGCTCACTGGCTTTACTTACGGCGGCGCGGTGACCGACGGTATTCAAGGCATTTCCGTGGCCAACCCAGGGAGACGCCGGACCCGTCTCGTCTATAACAAATTTGCCTACTGGACCTACGCCGGCTACGAGGGCAAATATACCGGACTCGACTATGCTGTCGGCGTCAATCTCGGCTACGACAGCGAGGCCAACAGCGCCAATAGCCCCATCGGCTTGCCCGCCCAGACCAGCGCCGCGTACGGCTACAACCCCTATGTCACCTTCGTTTACGACCGCCTCACCATCTCGAGCGAATTCATGCAGACGGTGGTGGAGAGTGGCCGCTCCAACGCCGATGGCGACACCTCCAATGCCGTGCCCTACGGCTTTATCGTCGCTCCGTCCTACCTCCTCACCCGTCAATGGGAACTGGCCACCCGCTTCAGCTACCTCGATACCAATGGCCGCGGCACCCGGATCAACCCCGTGGACCGCAATGCCCAAAATACCTTCGACACCCGCGGCTTCGATGACGCCTGGGCCGTTTACTGCGGTTTCAACTTTTACATCCAAGGCACCGCCATTGAGCTGTCCGCTGGCTACGAGTACACCCAGTTTCTGGGTCGCCAGACCTTCCCCGGCGGCCCTTTCAATGGCCCGGGCGCCAATGTTAGCGGCGTATACCTGTCTTAATTATGGCCGTTCCCTTCGCCCAAGCCTTCAAAGTTTGCACCTACGTCCTCGGACAAAAGCTCCGGGGCAACAAGCGCTACCCGCTCGTGCTCATGCTCGAGCCCCTCTTCCGGTGCAACCTGGAGTGCGAAGGCTGCGGCAAGATCCAGTACCCGGAGCACATCCTCAAAAAGCGTGTTTCCGCCGAGCAGGCCCTCGCCGCCGCCGAGGAATGCGGCGCCCCGGTCGTCAGCATCGCCGGTGGCGAGCCCCTCATTCACCCGGAGATCAAGGAAATGGTCGAGGGCCTTATCGCCCAGGGCCGCTACATTTACCTTTGCACCAACGCCCTCCTCCTGGAGCGCAAACTCGACCTTTTCACTCCCCACCAGCAGCTCACCTTCTCCATCCACATGGACGGGCTGAAGGAAGACCACGACAAATCGGTTTGTCGCGACGGCACCTACGAAATCGCCGTTTCCGCCATTCGCAAGGCCGTCGCCCGGGGCTTCCGCGTCACCACCAACACGACCCTTTTCAACACCGCCCAACCCGAGCGCGTCCGCCGCTTCTTCGACGAAATGACCGAACTCGGCGTTGAGAGCATGATGATCTCCCCCGGCTACCCGTACGCCAAGGCCCCCGAGCAGGAAATCTTCCTCGAGCGCAACCGCACCAAGACCCTTTTCTCGCAAATTCTCAGCCACGCCAAAAAGTCCTGGCAGTTCAACCATTCCCCGTCGTTCATCGCCTTCCTCAAGGGCAAAATCGACTACGACTGCACTCCTTGGGGCAATCCGACCTTCAACGTCTTCGGCTGGCAGAAACCCTGCTACCTGCTCGGCGACGGCTATGCCTCTTCTTTCAAGGAACTGATCGAAACCACCGACTGGCCCCGCTACGGCCAAAAGGGCTGGGACGAACGCTGCAAGGACTGCATGGTCCACTGCGGCTACGAAGCCAGCGCCGTCAACGACACCTTCAGCTCTCCCCGCGGCCTCTGGCGCACCATCAAGTACTTGATGAACCCCGACGCCCCCGGCGAAGCGCCCGTCCCCCAGGTCCACCGTACGCCGCCGCCCGCGAAAGTTTCCCTCCCCGCGCACATCACGGCCGAAAAAGTTTCGGCCCCGTCAGCTTCAGCCACCTGTGGAGGTGGTCACTCATGCGCTTGCGAACCGGCGGCAGTGGCCGAACAAAAGACGCCAGTCTCCGCGCCCTGAACGGGTTGCGTGTGAGGTGCCCGGCCAGCTTCAGCGGCGTGTATTCGCCCTCGGCTTGGTTGTAGGCCCGGCTCAGCAAATCGTGCGGCAAGTCCTCGTGCGCCTCGTCGCTGACGATCCGCAGGCCGACAAACGGCAGCCCCGCCGCCGCCGCCACGCGCGCGATGTCCGCCTGCTCCATGTCCACCAGCCACGCGCCCGTGCGCGCGAACAGCTCCGCCTTCGCCGCGCCCGTCGCCGCCACGGCTTCCGCCGTATGCAGCTTTGCCACCGGCGGACGCTCGGTCTCGGGTAAATGCGGCAGGAAATACTCTGCACCCGCCGTGACAAAAATCTCCCCGCGTTTGAGCCCCGGCTTCAATCCCCCCGCAAACCCGCATAAAATCACTCCGCGAATTGGTTCCATCCCATTTTTCCATTTTCCATTTTCCATTTTCCATTCATTGATCACCGCGTGCGCCCGCTTCGCCGCATGCGGCGGCCCCATCCCGATTATTCCGACCACCACGTCCTCGTCCCCGGCCCGCCCGCTGAAGCAGTCCGCCGCGCCCGCGCGCCATTTCCGCCGGCTCTCCAATCCCGCCAAAAAATCCTTCGCCTCGAAATGGCTCGGTATCAGGATGACGATCACACGCCCATTTACTGCATAAAATCCCCTCGACGCAAAGAGCGTTTTTCCCCGGGCCTCCTGGTTCGTTTGCCTCCCTTTTCCATTGCCCGGGCGTCCGGTTTTTGGTCGAATGGCCCGTTAAATCCATGTCCGCTCCCGCCTCGAACACCACGCCCGCGCAGGGTAGGGCGCCCCGCGTTTCCACCATCCCGGCCCCGGCTGTGGATCCCGCCGTGCTCGACGGCCTGCGCCGCGCGCGCGAATACCTTTTCTCGCTCCTTGACCCCCGCGGCTACTGGGAGTGCGAACTCGTCGTGGACAGCACGGTCGTTTCCGATTTTGTGCTCTACTACCACTGGTTCGGCCAGCCCGAAAAAGCCCGGAACGAACGCTGCCGCACGCACATCCTCCAGCGGCAGCTGCCCGACGGCGGCTGGCCCCAGTTTCCCGGCGGTCCCGCCGAAATCAACGCCACCATCAAGGGCTACCACGCCCTGCGCCTCACCGGCCTGCCTGCCGATTGCCCCGAGCTGCGCCGCGCGCGCGACTGCGCCCTGCGCCTCGGCGGCATCCCGAAGATGCATACTTTCGGCAAGCTCTACCTCGCCATGTGCGGCCTGTTTCCCTGGAAATTCTGCCCGCTCATCCCGGCTGAGATGATGCTCTTCCCCACCTGGTTTCCGTTCCACCTCTACAAAATGAGCTCGTGGACGCGCAACCTCGTGGTTCCGCTCACCGTCATCAACCACTTCAAGCCCGTCCGCGTCCTCCCCGCCTGCCCCTCGCTCGACGAGCTTTACCCCACCGGCTCGCCGGACGGCGACCACTCGCTTCCGCGCTCGGAAAAAACCTTTTCATGGCGCAATTTCTTCCTCGCCTGCGACAAATTTGGCCGCCTCCTCAACCATCTCCCCGAGGACCTCTTCCGCCGCCGCGGCCTCGAAACCGCCAAAAACTGGATGCTCGCCCGCATCGGCCCCGAGTCCGACGGCATGGGCGCGATTTTCCCGGGCATGCTCAACACCCTCATCGCCCTCGAACTCCTCGGCCTCAAGAACCATCCCCGCTTCGCCAAGGAACTCGCCGACTTCGACGGTCTTGTGCGCGGCACCGCCGACGACCTCCGCGTCGCCCCGTGCTACTCCCCGGTGTGGGACACCGCCATCATCGCGCAATGTCTCGCCGACTCCGGCGCCGACCCCGCCGACCCGCGTCTGGTCAAGGTCGCCGACTGGCTGCTCGACCGCGAAATCAAAATCAAGGGCGACTGGGCGCAAAATGTCTCCTTCCCCCTGGCCACCGGCTGGGCCTTTGAATTCAACAACGACTACTACCCCGATGTGGACGACACCTTTCAAGTCGTCCTCGCCCTGCGCGTGTTGCGCGCCACTGACGAACCCCGCCGCCGCGCCGCCATCGCCCGCGCCATCGCCTGGTGTCGCGCCTTTCAGTGCAAGGAAGGCGGTTACGCCGCTTTCGACCGCGACCTCACCGACCCCTGGCTCGAGCAAATTCCGTTCGCCGATCACAACGCCATCCTCGACCCGCCCTGCTCGGACATCACCGGCCGCGCCCTTGAAACGCTCGCCAAAACCGGCATTCCCCGCACCGACCCCTCCGTCGCCCGCGCGCTCGACTTCGTCCGCCGCACGCAGGAGCCCGACGGCTCCTGGTTTGGCCGCTGGGGCGTCAACTACATCTACGGCACCTCGCACGGCCTGCGCGGCCTCGCCCTCGCCGGCGAGGACATGACCCAGCCCCACATCCTCCGCGCCCGCGACTGGCTCGAAAAACACCAGCAACCCGACGGCGGCTGGGGCGAATCCATCTGGACCTACCACGACGACCAAGTCCGCGGCGGCGGCCCGGTGTTCTTTCCGCCCTTCGGCATGCCTGGCGCCCCAAACCTCCCGCCAAACATTACCGCCCAGCCCTACGCCGGCTCGCCGTACCCGATGACCCATCCCGGCGCCTCG
>JBEKZN010000024.1:0-10617 GCA_049509815.1 Opitutales bacterium | reverse complement strand
ACCTGGTCTCCCCGGCCCGCGCGTTCTTCATAGAAGGTCTGGGCACAGGGATCCTGGTGCTGGTGATCCTGTGCTCGACGGATGCGCGCAACACCTCGCGACCGGGGGTGCTCACGGCCGCGACCATTGGGCTGACGATCACGCTGCTGATTTCGTTGCTCGGGCCGCTGACGATGGCGGGGTTTAATCCCGCGCGGGATTTGGCGCCGCGGGTTTTCAGCGCGCTGGCCGGCTGGGGGTCATGGCCATTCCGGGCCAACGGTTTGGGTTGGCTGGTGGTTTATGTACTGGCGCCGATGGTAGGAGGGTTGGTGGGTGGAATGATTTACCATATTTGCTTTCGGCCCGGTTATACGGAGACGGCATTGCCTTAGTTGGGTTCGGCGCTAGGATAGGGCGCGGAATTGGGAGCGGGGGCTTGACTCGGGGCGCGGTTTCGGGCGCAATGGTCGTTTTTATCCATCCCAGCACCCATGGTTTACCGCCCCCCCAGGAAGAAGACTTCCGACGATCCGCGCTTTCCGGCCAACCGTCCATCCGCCGACCCTCTCGAGGGGCCGCTGCAGGGGGCGACGCATCCGGATGACCCGCGCGCGGGCGATGACCGCAACCTGGTGATGGTGGACCAGAATTTCGCGGAGGCCGACATCGAGGACCGGGCGTGGTTGTTTTGGCAGAAGCGGCGCAAGGTGGTATACGGGCTGGTGGCGCTGGTGTTTCTCGGCGCGCTGGGCTGGGCCGGCTGGGTTTATTATCAGAAGCAGGCGCTGGCCGATGCGCAGGCGGCATATTTGCAGGCGAATGACGCGGCTTCGTTGCTGGCGTTTGGACACGCGAACGCGGGGACGCCGCTGGCGCGAGTGGCATTGCTGCAGGGCGCGGATGATTTATACAGCAAGGGTCAGTACAAGGACGCCGCAGCCGCCTATGCCGACGCAGCGGCGGCGTGGAGCGGCGAGCCGGTGAGCCAGCGGGCGAATTTGGGGCATGCCCTGTCACTTGTACAAGGGGGAGACCCGACCACCGGCCAAACGGAGCTGGAGACCCTGGCGAACAATCTGGCGGTGCCGGACAATTTCCGCGCGGAGGCGGGCTACTATGTGGCGGTATTGTCGCTGCAAGCGGGCGATTCGACCGGGGCGCGCACCTGGATTGACAAGGTGCAGGCTTTGCCGGGCGCGGGAGCGTGGGGTCGGCAGGCCAACGATTTGGCGGAACTGGCCCCGGCGCTGGGCCTGGCCGTAAAGGTCGCGCCGTCCACGGCCCCGGAGACGACAATTTCGGCACCGGGTCTTTCGCCCTATGTGCCGACAAACATGCCGCAGGGGAACACGCCCAATGGCCCGGCTTCCTCGTCCTTGCTGGTACCCGGGCCGGCGACCAATGCGGCGCCAACTCCGGCGGCTCCAACCGGGCCATAATAAGCGGTACGGGAAGGGTTCGTTCGAACGAAGCAAAGCGGCCGGGGCTTGATTTTTTAGGCCGAAGGCGCGCGCGTGGAGGAGGGCCAGAGGTCGCGGAAGGAGTAAAGCAGGTAAATCGTCACGCCGAAGGTGATGCCGCAATCGGCAAAATTGAAGGCGGGGTAGCGGTAGCCAGGGAGGTGAAAATCGAGGAAGTCCACGACGTGGTGGTAGCTGGCGCGGTCGGCGAGGTTGCCTAGGATGCCGCCGCACAGCAGGCCGAAAGCGTATTGCAGGAGCGGGCGGCGCAATTCGAGCTGCCGGCGGAAAATATAAATGGCGGCGAGCGCGAGCAGGCCCAGGAGACTGAGCCAGGCGGAGTATCCGGCAAACAGGCCCCAGGCGGCGCCGGCGTTGGAGATATTGACGAAGTAGAAAAAGCCGTTGATGACGGGAATCGGGGGCGGGTCGAAATAGGTGTCCGGCGCAATGTGACGCATGACCCAGAACTTGGTGAACTGGTCGAGGGCAAAGAGCGCGGCGAAGGTGAGCCAGAAGCGGAGGTAGGCGCGCAGGCCGGGCGGGTCCTGCGGCGGCGCGGGACGCGTGAGGATCTCGGGCGCCGGGAGGCGCGGGGTCGGATCAGGCCTCGGCGTCATCTTCGGCCAGGGCAGCGGCGTCCTCGGTGGTGGCTTCGCCGAACACGCCGACGGCGGTACCGCGCTGGGTGCCGAAGCGGCGCTGTTTTTCGAGCTCCTTCTGTCCTTCAAGCGAATAGCGGGTGAAGGGGACGGCCGCAAGGCGCTCGCTGGAAATGGGCGTGGCGGTGATTTCGCAGATGCCGTAGGAATTGTTGCGCATGCGCTTAAGGGCTTCCTCGATTTCGTAGAGGAGTTCCTGCTCGCTGGAGACAAGGCTGAGGGCGAAATCGCGGTCGAAGGTGGTGGTGCCGGCATCGGCCATGTGCTGGCTGTAGCCGGAGAGGTCGCCGGAGTCCTCCTTGGAAGAGCGCTTGAGGGTTTCCGAGGTGTGGAGGTCGAGGCCCTGGCGGATTTTTTCGCGCAGATCCACCAGCTGGCGGTAGTACTTGCGCCATTTTTGCGGGATGTTCTCATCGTCCATCATTTGGGTGATGGAGACGGCTTTCTGGGTTTTTGGGGGCGAGGAGACACCGAGAATGTCGGCGAGGGACGCGGCACCGAGGGTGCGGCTTTTGCGCGGTTTGGTGGCGGCGGGCGGCGGAGGCGTGGGTTTTACGCCTTTGGCGGCTGGGGCAACGGCAGGCTTGGCGACGGCGGGGGTGTCCTTGACGGGGGCGTCCTCGGCGCCGGCCTTGGGTTTTTCGAGGCGGCGGTTCTTGATGATTTCGCGGACATCGTCGAGGGTGAAGACAATGGGCGTGTTTTTGCGGGAGCGGATTTTAAAAATGGCGGGCGTGCTCTTGCGCTTGCGGGCGTTGAGGACGATGGCCTTCGTCTCCGGGTCGGCCTCGATGATTTTCGCGGCGGCCGGGACAGCGGGCTTGAAGACCGGGGCGGTTTTGCCTTTTTCGGGAGCAGGCTTGGAGGCTGCGGCCTTGGCGGCTGGAGCGGGTTGGGGCCTGGGCTTGGCGGGCGCGGCAGCCTTGGCTTTAGCCGCGGGTGGGGGTGCGGCCTTGGCCGGAGCTTTTTTGGGAGTAGCTTTAGTCATGGTGGGATGGGGCAAGGCCCGGTGGGTAAGGGTTGAACAATTAAAAGGTGAAGAGTGAAGAAGTTAAAGCGTTGAAGAGAGGGGGTGTCGGCGGATTCAGGTTTTTTGGGGCGCGAATTTGGCGAGGAGGGCGTCGCGGTCGCGCGGGGAAACTTTTTCCTCGAAGCCATCGACGGCGACCAGTTCGGGCACCCAGCGCCAACTGCGCGGGCAGCGGAGGAATCCGGAGTCGGCGGCGGGGGCGACGGTGATTTCAAGGGGGCCGGGTTGGCGGAGGAGGGTGACACGCGAGACGATGAAGAGTTCCTCGAGGATGGCGTGATGGCGCTCCAGCAGCGGCATCGGTTCCTCATCGCCGGCGAGAGTGACAACGGCGTCAACGGACTTGCCGATTTTCTTTTCCTGGCGGAGGAGTTCGAGCTTTTCGTTGATGCGCTCGCGGAATTTGTGGAGGGCATCAATGTCGGCGGCGGTTTGCTGGAAATCGGCGGTGATCCAGGCGGGGTCGGGAGTGGGCCAGGACTGGAGGTGAATGGAGTCGTCGGTGAAATCGGAATTGGCGGCAAGGTGGCTCCAGGCTTCGTCGGCGGTGAACGGAAGCACCGGGGCGAGCAGGCCGAGGAGGGCGCGCAGGACGGCGTGGATGGCGGTTTGGGCGGAGCGGCGTTCGGGGGAATCGGGGGCGAAAGTGTAGAGGCGGTCCTTGAGGATGTCGTGGTACTGGCGCGAGAGGGTGACGGAGACGAACTGGTCAATGGCTTTCACGCCGAGATGGAAGTCATACGCGTCGAAGGCGGCGGTGACTTCGGTGACGAGGTGGTGGAGGCGGTGGAGAACCCATTGATCGAGCGGCGTGAGCTGCCCCGGGGCGACGGCATCATGCGGCGGGTCGAAGCCGGCGAGGTTGCCGAGCTGGTACATGAGCGTGTTGCGCAGGCTGCGGTAGGTGTTGGTGATGTGCTGGAAGATATTTTCCGAGAGCGTGATGTCAGCGCGAAAATCCTCGGAGGCAATCCAGAGGCGGATGAGGTCGGCACCGTATTTTTTGACGTAGTCGTCGGCGGTCTGGGGCTTGCCGTCGCTTTTGGAGAGCTTGCGGCCGTTTTCGTCCACGACGAAGCCGTGGGTGAGGACGGCTTTGTAAGGCGGGGCGCCGTCGGTGGCGAGGGCGGTCCAGAGGGAGCTTTGGAACCAGCCGCGATGCTGGTCGGAGCCTTCGAGGTAAAGGTCGGCGGGCCAAGCGAGGTGAAGCTCGGGGCGCTTGAGGACGGCGAAGTGCGAGCAGCCGGAGTCGAGCCAGACGTCGAGGGTGTCGGCGCTTTTCTTGAGCGGGCGGGGCCAGTGCTGGGCCTGATGGATGCCGGCGAGCAATTGCTCGGCGTCCTGCTCGAACCAGAGGCTGGAGCCGTGCTGTTCAAATTTGTCGGCGAGGGCGCGGATGACAGAAGGCTCGAGGTAGGCGTGGCCGTGCGGGCCGAAGAAGGCGGGGATGGGAACGCCCCAGGCGCGCTGGCGGGAGATGCACCAATCGGGGCGGCTGGCGATGGCGCCGCCGATGCGGTTTTCGCCGGCGGCAGGAATCCACTTCACCTGGCCGATGGCGGCCAAGGCTTTTTGGCGGAGGGTTTCGGTATTGGTTTGGGATGCGGCGGCCGGGCCGTGATGTTTGCCGGAAAGGGGGCGGTCAAGGCCGATGAACCATTGGTCCATGGCGCGAAAGACGACGGGGGTTTTGGAGCGCCAGCAGTGGGGGTATTGGTGCTGGTAGGGCGTGTTGGCGAGGAGTGCGCCGCGGGCGGTGAGAATTTCCAGAACCTTGTCGTTGGCGGGGCATTTGCCGGGCTTGCCTTCAAGGACGGTGACGCCGACGAGTTCGGGCGGCATGTCGCCTTCGGGATATTCGCCGGAGGGGATTTTGCTGTTGGGGATGTAGCAGCCCTTGTCGTCGAGCGGGCAGTAGATGGGGAGTTTGTATTTGAGGCCGGTCTGGTAGTCTTCGAGGCCGTGGCCGGGAGCAGTGTGGACGCAGCCGGTGCCGGTGTCCATGGTCACATAGTCGGCGAGGACGATGGGCGAAGCGCGGTCGATGAAGGGATGGCGGGGTTGGAGGCCTTCGAGGGCACTGCCCTTCACCAATGTACCAGCGGTTGCGGTACGAGTACGGAAACCAGGCGTCTTGTCTCCTTTAACTACTTCGAGTGGATCAATCGGTTTGTTGCGAATCGCATCAGGTAGTTTCGCAGCCAATTTTTGTGCAGAAATGATATACTCGTTCTCCAGATCAATCACTTGGTATTCCTCATTTGGATGCACCGCGATGGCAAGGTTGGCTGGTAGTGTCCAGGGGGTGGTGGTCCAGATGACGACGCTTAACGGTTTATCTGTGGGAAGATTCAGGCCGTGTAATTTATTGAAGCGTTCGATTTCCGCGTTAGGCACCGGAAACTTGACGTAGATGGAAGGACTGACGTGGTCCTTGTATTCGATTTCAGCTTCGGCGAGGGCGGTTTCGCAGGGGATGGACCAGTAAACGGGTTTCTTGCTGCGGTAAACGAGGCCGTGTTCGACGAAGTGAGCGAAGGCGCGGAGTTCGGCAGCTTCGTAGGCCGGGGCCATGGTCTTGTACTCGTGGACCCAGTCGGCGAGGACGCCGAGGCGCTGGAACTGGGCGCGCTGCTTCTCGATGTAGCGGGCGGAAAAGGCGGCGCACTCGGCGCGGAGTTCGGCGGGGGTGAGGGTGCGCTTTTGGTCGCGGAGTTCCTTGGAAACCTTGTGCTCGATGGGGAGGCCGTGGCAGTCCCAGCCGGGGACGTAGGGGGTGCGGTGGCCGCGGGCGGACTGGAAGCGGAGGACGGTGTCCTTGAGAAGTTTGTTGAGGGCGGTGCCGATGTGGACGTCGCCGTTGGTGAAGGGCGGGCCGTCGTGGAGGACGAAGGCGGGTCTCGTGGCGTTTTTTTCCTGGAGGCGGCGGTAGAGGCCGATTTTTTCCCAGTGGGCGAGGCGGGCGGGCTCGCGGGCGGTGAGGTTGCCCCGCATGGGGAAATCCGTTCGCGGCAGGTTAAGTGTGTCCTTCAGTTGCATGTCGCAAGGCCGCGGAGTGGAACTCGGGAAAAGAGAGGGAGATAAAAAGGCAACGAACGACCGCGGGCGCGGGGCGGGCAGTGAGTCCGCCGGAAACCGCTCGAGGCAAAGGTTAAAAATACTGGCTTTTTCGGGTTCGGAGTCAAGCTGCGACGGAGCAAGGGAAAAATTTGCCAAGACGGGATGAGGCGCGGTAGGGTGGGGTTTCGAGGCCATGCTGAAACGACTTGCGCATCTTTGTCTGAAAACGAGCCGGCTGGAGGAGATGGCGGCGTTTTACCGGGATGGCATGGGCGGGACGGTGAAGTTTCGGTATTTGCGGAAGGACGGGACGCCGATCGGGTATTATTTTGCGCTGGGGGAGATGACGTTCATCGAAATTTTCGACCACGCGGACGCACACCGGCGGAGCAACTCGCCGAAACCGCTGGAGCCGCTGGAGGATCCGCGGGACCCGTGGCTGGCGCGGTTCAACCATTTTTGTTTGCAGGTGGAGGACATGGACGGGTACGTGGCGCGGCTGGAGGCGCAGGGGGTGAAGGTGACGGGGCGCAAGACCGGCAACGACCGGTCGCGGCAGGCGTGGGTGCGGGACCCGGACGGGAATTTGATCGAGCTGCAGGAGTACACGGCGGAGAGCCGGCAACTGACGGGGGAGGACTACCGGGAGGGGTGATTTGACCGTAAATAATCGAGAACAAAGCCGAATTGACGACGGCCATTGGCCGATTATGCTACGAAGCATGAGTTTGCTGGAATTGAAACAGGAAGTGTGCCGGTTGAACAAACGCGACCGGCAGGAGTTGTTTGCCTACCTGCTGCGCTTGAAGCATGAGACCCCAGAGTGGCGCCGCAGCACGGCCAAACGGATCCAGGCCATGAAGAGCGGCCGGCGGGCGACGATCGAGGCAGTGGAAGCCAGGATCGCCCATGGTTGAGGCGAGGTCCTATCGCGCGGTATTTTCCGATTTGGCGGCGGAGTTCATTTTTGCGCTGCCACCACGCCGACAGCGCCGGGTGCTGGACTTGGCGCATCAATTGGCGGAGGATCCGTTTTTGCGCAGTGATTACACTTTGCCGGATGCGATGGGCCGGCCAATTGAGCATCTGCTGATGAGCGGGTATGTGTTGACCTACTGGGTGGATCATGCGGAGCGGTTGGTCATGATCACGGAAGTCGATGCAGCCGAATGAATACGGCCAAAGGATTTGATTAAGTTGTGAAAAAAACTGGCCAACGGGCGGGCGGCGGCGTAGGTTAAGTTCGACTTCCGGAAAAATGTCCACCAACTTCCCATTCGCCATGGCAACCTCACTCGACCAATTGAAGCAGTTCACGAAAGTCGTCGCCGACTCGGGCGATTTTGAGAGCATCAAGGCGTACGCGCCGCAGGATTCGACGACGAATCCGTCATTGATTTACAAGGCGGTGGAGATGCCGGAGTACAAGCCGATCCTGGCGCAGGTGATCAAGGATCACGCGGGTTTCACGGGGACGAAGGAGCAGAAGATCAAGACGATCGTGGACAACCTGCTGGTGGCGTTCGGGGAACAGATTTTGAAGATCGTGCCGGGGCGGGTTTCGACGGAGGTGGACGCGCGGCTGTCGTTCGACACGCCGGCGACGGTGGACAAGGCGCGGTACATCATCGGGCTGTATGCGAAGAAGGGGATTCCGAAGGAGCGGGTGCTGATCAAGATCGCGTCCACGTGGGAGGGGATCAAGGCGGCGGAGATCGTGACGAAGGAGGGAATTCATTGCAATTTGACGCTGTTGTTCTCACAGGCGCAGGCGATCGCGTGCGCGGAGGCGGGGGTGCAGTTGATTTCGCCGTTCGTGGGGCGCATTTACGACTGGTACAAGGCGAAGGAGAAGAAGGACTACACGGGAGCGGACGATCCGGGGGTGCAGTCGGTGCACAAGATTTACGCGTACTACAAGAAGTTCGGCTACAAGACGGAGGTGATGGGAGCGAGCTTCCGGAACGTGAACCAGATCGTGCAACTGGCCGGGTGCGACCTGCTGACGATCAGCCCGAACTTGCTGGCGGAACTGGCGAAGTCGGAGGCGCCGGTGACGCGGAAGATTTCGCCGGAGTGGGCGCAGACGCAGGAGGTGCAGAAGGTGAACATGAGCGAGAAGGTGTTCCGCTGGATGTACAACGAGGATGCGATGGCGGTGGAGAAGACGGCGGAGGGCATCCGGCTGTTTTCGGCGGACATCAACAAGCTGGAGGCCGAGATCGCGAAGTCGCTCTAAAGGGGGCGGTGCGGTTGAGCTTGCACTGGAGGGCGCGGGCTGGCAAATGAGCGGGTTAAAAACCATGTCTGGATTTCTCGAATCTGACGGACGGCTGGGGCGCGGGTTGTTTGCGTTCCGGTTTTTTGCGACAATCATCGTGTGGACGGCGCTCGTTTTGGGCGTATTGCACTATGTGGGCTGGGAATGGCCGCGGGAGTATCAACAGGCGGAATTCCGGGCGGACATGGGCAAGACACCGGAGCCGCCGAAGCCGGGGGCGCCGGCGAAGCCGGTTCCGAGCTACGAGCTGGCGGGGTTCGACCGGTCGGCGCTGGGGGCGGTGTCGGTGTTTCTTTCGATTGTGATCAGCGTGTTCGGGACGGGGACGATGCTGATCCAGGTGATCAACCGACTGCGGGACATCGGCTGGCCGGGGTGGTATTGCCTGGCGATGCTGTTTCCGGTGCTGGATGCGGTGCTGCTGCAGGGCGGGTACAGCCAGGACGGGATTTGGCTGAAGATTTTGGTGCTGCCGTCGGTGGCGATGCTGGGAGCGCTGTTGATATTGCCAAGCCGGGCGGGAAGCCGGGCAGTGGCGCACGCGCACTGAGGATGATTGGTTGAACGGTGATTGGTCGAAGAGTGGAAAGGACGGCACTGGCCTTGGCCGTGGGTCGCGGGGGCGTTTGGGCGCGGATTCGCCGGGCCGAGGGGCGAATGCGGCTTTGCCTGGGATCCAGCTATCGGACGGTGACGGACCGGCCAAAGGGGCGGCTCGCGGGTTTAAGTCCCTCCAGCCAGACAGAGGCTGGGTACTGACGGACCCGTCGCGGTTTGGGCATGGGTGAAGGAAGGAGGAGATAAATGGACGACACGGCGGTCGTCCCTCCAACTTCACCGCAGATCACAGGCGCTGGCTGACGGCGGCGGGGTGAACCATCGCGGCGTCCGGGCACCAACCGGAATCGACTCCGGGCGGCGGACGCGGTGAAGGGACCCGAGGACGCGGGCCGGCGCGACCTGCGCAAGTCGGTGCTCCGGCCGGGATGGCGGAGCGGGCGGTTCGGGGCGGCGCGGCGGGGCTTTGCAGCGGGCGGCGCGCCGGGGAACGTGGCGGCTTGCTTTGGGCATTTTGCGGGCGACGAGGCCTGGCGGGCGCACGGGCCCGCCCCACCGACGGCGTCTGCAAAATGCGATGAGAAAGAAGGCCCGGCGGCGGGTCGCGGTGGTTCCTGCTTTGGCGGGGAACGGGTTTTGAGGCGGCTGCGAAATGGATGGTTTCCCATCCGCTGCGCGGCGCGCCCCGCAAGCTGCGCGGTGGGCGTAGGGCGATAATAGCAGAGAAGAGGAAAGGGGTGGTAGGACTGCGTTTGATGCGTTGGCTGGGTTTGATGGGTTGGTTGCGTTTGATGCGTTGGATGGGTTGGGATAAAGGGCTTGCAAAAAGAGAAATTCGAATGACGAAGGAGAGGCAGGCAAAAGAGGTTTACCGCAGAGACGCAAAGGGCGGAAGGAAGACAAGGCACGCGACCGCAGATGTCGCAGATGGATGCCGATTTAAGAGGAGAGAATTTTAGACAGAATTGACAGAATGAACAGAATTGGGAAACGAAGAAAAACACCTTCGCCATGCATTTTAGGCGCGATAGATGAAGATTAATATACACATGGTGAATGGGAGACGACGGGTTTTAGAATGCACCGGTTATTTGACGGTGAGTTTGACAGAGGCGCTGGTGAGGGTGCCGGCGGCGTTGGTGATGACGACTTGGTAGGGGCCGGCGTTGGCGGAGGTGACGTCGGTAATCGTGAGGGAGGGGGTGAGCGAGCCGGTGAGGTTGGGGCCGTCGGAGAGGGGGGCGCCGTTGAAGGTCCATTGGTAGCCCAAGGGGGTGGTGCTGGTGGAGCTGACTTTGACGGTGAAGGTGGCGGAGGAGCCGGACTTGACGGTGAGGGGCCTGGGCTGGGTGGTGATGGTGGGCGGGTAGAGGACAGTGAGGAGGAAGCCGCTGCTGGTGGTGCTGAAGGTTCCGCTGGTCACGACCACGCGGTAGGTGCCGGAGTTGCGCGAGGAGGTGTCAACGAGGGTGTAAGTGGCATGCGTGGCGCCGGCGATGTTTTTGCCGTTGAGCTGCCACTGGTACTTGAGGGCGGAGCCGCCGGCGGTGACGGACAGGGTGAGGTTGCTACCGATGGCAACGC
>JBEKZN010000239.1:0-3818 GCA_049509815.1 Opitutales bacterium | reverse complement strand
GCTGGCGCGCGGGCTGTTGCTGGAGCTGGCGAACCTGGGGCTGCCG
The DNA here is from genome assembly GCA_049509815.1 of Opitutales bacterium. Taxonomy (GTDB): domain Bacteria; phylum Verrucomicrobiota; class Verrucomicrobiia; order Opitutales; family JABDGR01; genus CAZDAQ01. Next base: position 3,772 of record JBEKZN010000239.1, on the reverse strand, counting down.
TCGGGCACGGAATTTTTGGCCACGATCATCCCGCAGTTCCACGCGGACACGATTTCGTGGGCGGCGATCGGGGCGCGGACGACGGAGAGCCAGGTGCACCGCGAGCTGGCGTCGGGGCTGTCCATGCCGGTGGGGTTCAAGAACGGGACGGACGGCGACTACCAGATCGCGATTGACGCGATTCGCGCGGCGCAGCAGCCGCACTGGTTCACGTCGGTGACGAAGCAGGGCGTGGCGGCGATTTTTTCGACAACGGGCAACCCGGACTGCCATGTGATCTTGCGCGGGGGCACGAAGAGCGGGCCGAATTATGACGAGAAAAACGTGGCGCAGGTGGTGGCGACGCTGGAAAAGGCGAAGCTGCCGCCGCACCTGATGGTGGATTGCAGCCATGCGAACAGCGGGAAGGACTACCGGAACCAGGCGGTGGCGGCGCGGGCGGTGGGGGCGCAGATCGCGGGCGGCTCACGGCACTTGTGCGGGATCATGATCGAGAGCAACCTGGTCGAGGGAAGGCAGGATTACGTGCCCGGGTTGAACGCGGTGTACGGGCAGAGCATCACGGACCCGTGCATTTCGTTCGCGCAGACAGAGCCGCTGATGATCGAGCTGGCGGAAGCGGTGCGCGAGCGGCGCAAGCGGCCGATGCTGCGTTCGACAACGCCGCCGTTTGTGACGGTGCAAGAATAAGACGCGCTAACCGAGGGTGCCGCGGGTGACGCCGATTTGGTTGGTGGCCTTGAGCTCGCGCCAGAGGTCGAGGCCGGAGATTTCACCGCGCAGAAGGCGGCGGTAGCGGTCGAGGGTGCGGGTGGTGTCGGCGGCGTTTTCGTTGAGGAATTCGATGCGGAAGGCGGGGACGCCGAGGGTGGCGAGGTGGGCGGCGTGCTCGGCGCCGGATTGGGCGCGGGCGTTGAAGAGGGTGTTGCGGCAGCCGGCGTCGGCCTTGAGGGTGTGGAGGGCGCCGACGCGGTCACGCAGGCGGACCTCGTGTTTTTCGCAGGGGCGGCCGCAGTCGCGGTAATCCTTGCCGGAGGACAGGAAGGCGCAGAAGACGCAGTGCTCCATGTGAAACATGGGCATGTGCTGGTGGAGGGTGACCTCGAACCAGGCGGCGGGCGCGGCGCGCAGGAGGGCGTCCACCTGGCGGATGTTCAAATCGTAGGAGACGGTGAGGCGCTCGAGGCCGCAATGGGTGATGAGATATTCGGCGGCGAGCGGGTTGGCGACGTTGAGGGAGAAGTCGCCGCGGCGGCGGTCGTCGGCGAAAAAGGCGAGCTGGTCGTAATTGCGGACGAGGTAGCCGTCGGCTTCGCTGGAGCGGACCTGCTTAAGGATCCATTCCTCGCCGGTTTTGAAGATGCGCGGCGGGGCGACCCAGATTTCGACGGCGCGGCCCGCGACGGCAGGCAGGGCGCGGACGAATTTGACGGCGTCGCGGTAGCGTTTGGGGTCTTCGAACTCGACGTAGATGGTGGAGACGCCGGCGGCGGCGACGGCCTCGAGTTGCGCGGTGGTGCGGACGAGCGGAAAGAGCTCGACGTCGGCGGGAGCGCGTGCGGGCGAGGAAGGCAGGTGGAAGGCGAGAATTTCCGGGGAAGGCTCGCGCAACTCCCAGCGCGGCGGGACGGCGCGCAGTTCGTCGAGCTGGGCGGCCAGTTCGCGGCGCAGGCGGTTAAGCTCGCTGAGCGGGAGCATGACCGCGCCCTCGAGGTGGAAGTCGAGGCCAGCGAGGGAAAAAGGCGTGTCGCCGAGGCGGTCGAGGTGGGCGCGCAGGGCTTCGGCGTCGAGCGGCTGGTTGACGGCGGGTTGAAGCGGGACGGCGGAATCGGCGCGGGCGGAGCGGCCCTGCTCGTCGCGGATTTCGAGCGTGAGCGGGGCACCGGCGTGGCCGTGGGCGGCGATGCGGACGGGGGAGCGGCGGCGGATTTTGTCGCCGTCGAACGAGGCGCGCAGGCGCTTGGTGAGGGCGGGGTCGCTGGTTTTCCAGACGCGGTCGCCGGGGCGGACGCGGGAGAAATCGACGTCGTCGCGGCCGAAGCGCAGGGCGGTTTCGCCTTTAATTGTATCCACGCCATGGATACGGCCGCCCTCCTCGCCGAGGTCGGGCCGGCCGGCGTCGAAGACGACGCCGTCGCCGGGCTTAACCGGGCCGTCCACGCGGAGCCAGACGGTGGGGGCGGCGACGCGGGCGACCTCGCCGAGGTAAACGCCGCGCTTGGTGCCGAAGCGGGCGTGGACGAGGCGCTGGTTGTCGATGCCGCCGAGCCAGCCGGTGTGCAGGCCGCGGGAGAAGCTCATTTCGAGGTCGTAGCGGTAATCGCGGGAAAGCTGGCCGACGAGGGCGTGCTCGGCCTCGGGCGAAGGCGCGGCGGCGGTGTTTTCCCACTGGTCGGAAAGGCGGTCGAGGGCCTCGCGGTAAACGCGGGTGACATTGGCGACGTACTCGGGGGTCTTGAGGCGGCCTTCGATTTTTAGCGAGGAGACGCCGGCGCGCACGAGGCCGGGGAGGGCCTCGAGGCCGGACAAGTCCTGCGGGCTGAGAAGGTAGCGGCGGTCGCCGAGATCGACGGGTTGGTTGTCGCTGAGCAGTTCGTAGGTGGTGCGGCAGGCCTGGGCGCATTCGCCGCGGTTGGCGGAGCGGCCGCCGAGGGATTCGCTGGTGAGGCACTGGCCGGAATAGGCGACGCAGAGGGCGCCGTGGACGAAGACCTCGAGCGGCAGAGAGCCGGCGGCGGCGTGGATTTTTTCGATTTCGGCGATGGAGCACTCGCGGGCGAGGACGACGAGCGAAGCGCCGAGCTTTTGGGCGAAGTCCACGCCGGCGGCGCTGGTGACGGTCATCTGGGTGGAGGCATGGATCGGGAAATCGGGCGAGAGGCGGCGGATGAGACGGCAGACGCCGATGTCCTGGACGATGGCGGCGTCCACGCCGGCGCTGATGATGGCGCGGAGGTTTTGCTCGGCGTCAGCCAGTTCGTCGGCAAAGACGAGGGTGTTGAAGGTGACATAGCCCTTGACTCCGCGCCGGTGGAGGAAGGCCATGAGCCTGGGGAGATCGGCGAGGGTGAAATTGGCGGCGCGCAGGCGGGCGTTAAAACGCCCGACGCCGAAATAAATGGCGTCGGCTCCGTTTTCCACGGCGGCGCGGGCGCAGTCCCAGTTGCCGGCGGGCGAAAGGAGTTCCGGGCGAATCATGAACGCAACATTAACCCAAACGAACGGCGGACGCCACCTTAGACGTATTGTTCGCGCAGGAGGGCGGCGGCGGATTCGTCGAGGAGGTCGCGGCGGCGGAGGTCGTCGAAGCGGCCCAGAAGGTCGTCAACGCGCAGGCGGTGTTTGTCAGCGCCGGAGAAATCGTGATGGATGCGACCCTGGTGGAGCATGAGGAGGCGGTTGCCGTGCTGGACGGCCTGAGCCATGGAGTGGGTGACCATGAAGGTGGTGAGGCGGTCGCGCTCGACGAGGCCGGCGGTGAGTTGCATGACCTGCTCGGCGCTTTTGGGGTCGAGGGCGGCGGTGTGTTCGTCGAGCAGGAGGAGGTCGGGCTTGAGCCAGCCGGCCATGAGCAGGGTGAGGGCCTGGCGCTGGCCGCCGGAGAGCGAGCCGATGGCGTTGTCGAGGCGGTCTTCGAGGCCCATCTTGAGTTCGCGGACGCGGTCGCGGAGTTCGCCGAGCAGGCGGCGGTTGAGGGCCCAGCCGAGGCCGCGGGCGTGGCCGCGGCGGGTGGCGAGGGCGAAATTTTCCGCGATGGACATGGTGGGCGCGG
>JBEKZN010000238.1:0-3843 GCA_049509815.1 Opitutales bacterium | reverse complement strand
ACGGAGATCAAGCGCCCGACGCGAGCGGAGGACGTGAAGGATTGGCAGCCAGGATTCGCGTGGCTGGCGGGCGGGACATGGCTTTTTTCCGAGCCGCAAATAAGTACACACACGCTGATTGATCTGGAGAAACTGGGTTGGCCGGCGTTGACGGCGTCGGCGGCGGGGCTCGAGATTGCCGCGACGTGCAAGGTGGCCGAGCTCAACCGCTTGGCGGCTCCGCCGGAATGGCGGGCAGCGCCGCTGTTCAGCGAATGCTGCCATGCGTTTTTGGCCTCGTTCAAAATCTGGAACGCCGCGACGGTCGGCGGCAATATTTGCATGTCGCTGCCGGCCGGGCCGATGATTTCGCTGACGGCGGCGCTGGAAGGGGTGTGCACATTGTGGCCGCGGCAAGGCGCGGCGCGAGAGGTGCCGGTGGTGGATTTCGTCACCGGCAACCACACGAACGTGCTTGCGCCGGGCGAGCTGCTGCGCTCGATTTTCCTGCCGGCGGCGGCGCTGAAAAAGGCGCGTGCTTTCCGCCGCTTCACGCTGACCCAGCTCGGCCGCTCGGAAGTGCTACTGATCGGCACGCGCTGCCCGGAGCGCGGGACTTTTCTGCTGACGATCACCGCAGCCACGCTGCGGCCGGTGCCGCTCAGGTTTGCGAGCATTCCCTCCGCGGCGGAGCTGAAGACCGCCATTGATGAGGCCGTGCCGCCCGAGCTTTATCTTAAGGATACCCATGGATCGCCGGAGCACCGCCGGCACCTGACTTATTATTACGCGGAGCAAATCCGCCGCGAACTTTCCGTCTGAGGCCGACGCATGAGCTACAACATCAACGGAAAAACCTTTGCGGTCGAGCCCCGGCCGGGACAGTGCCTGCGCACGTTCGTGCGCGAGCTCGGGTGGTTCGGCGTCAAAAAAGGCTGTGACGCCGGCGATTGCGGAGCCTGCACGGTGTGGCTGGACGGCACGCCGGTGCATAGCTGCCTGACGCCCGCCTATCGCGCGGAGAACCGGGAAGTGACGACGATCGAAGGATTGGCGCACGACGGCGAGCTGCATCCGATGCAAAAGGCGTTTCTGGCGGCGCAGGCGTATCAATGCGGTTTTTGCACCGCGGGCATGATCATGACCGCGGCGACTTTCTCCGAGGCGGACAAGCAGGATTTGCCCTTTCATTTGAAAGGCAATTTTTGCCGGTGCACGGGGTATCGGGCCATCGCGGATGCGATTCACGGCATCACCCATGTCGAGCCCGACCAACCCGGCGCCAGCGTGGGCCGCAATCTGGCGCTGCCTCATGGCGAATCCATCGTGACCGGCCACGCGCACTACACGGCGGACGTTACGATGGACGGAATGCTGCACCTCAAAGTGCTGCGCTCGCCGCACGCGCACGCGCGGATTGTGGCGATTCGCCGGGAGAAAGCGCAGGCCGTTCCGGGCGTGCAGGCCATTTTCACTTGGGAAGACGTGCCGCGGCTGCCCTACGGCACCGGGAACCACGAGGACTACAGCGTCGAACCCGACGACACCTACATTCTTGATAACGTCGTCCGCTTTGTCGGCCAGCGGCTCGCGGCGGTGGTCGCCGACACAGAAAGCGCCGCCGAGGAAGCCTGCCGCCTGCTCGAGGTGGATTACGAAATCCTGCCGGCGGTTTTCGATCCCGAAGAGGCGATGAGCGGCCACGCGCCGATCATCCACCCCAAGGGGATCACCGCGCGCATCGCCAACGCCGACCGCAACATCGTGCGCGAAATTCACGGTGAAAACGGCAGCGTGGCGCAGGGCTTCCGCGAGGCGGACCTCGTTTATGAGGAAACTTTCGAGACGCACCGCCAGCAGCACGCGCACCTGGAAACGCACCAGTCGATCAGCTACCTCACTCCGGACGGGCGCGTGCACGTGCGCACGAGCTCGCAGGCCCCGTTCCCGACCAAGCTCAAGCTGGCCTACCTTTTCAGCCGGCCTCCGGGGGATTTCCATGTCTATACCGAGCGCGTGGGCGGCGGCTTCGGCGCCAAGCAGGAAATGATCAACGAGGAACTCTGCGTGCTCGCCACGCTCAAGACCGGACGCGCCGTCAAATGGGAATTCACCCGCACGGAGGAATTTATCGCGACGGTCACCCGGCATCCCTTCAAGGTCACTGTGAAGCTCGGGGTCAAAAAAGACGGCACACTCACCGCGGTGCAAATGCGCGTGCTGTCAAACACGGGCGCGTACGGCAACCATGCTGCCGACGTCCTCGGCCATTCGATCAACGAGTCGCTCACCGCCTACCGCTGCGCGAACAAGAAAGTGGACGCCTACGCCGTCTATACCAACACCGTGCCGAGCGGGGCGTTTCGCGGCTACGGCACTACGCAGACGTGTTTCGCCATGACCAGCGCGCTGGACGAAGTCGCCTGCCGCCTCGGGCTCTCGCCGTCCGTGGTCCGGCGCAAGAACATCATTCGCCCCGGCGACACCCTGCTCAGCATTTGGCCCGGGCCTTCCGATGTTGAAATTGGCAGCTACGGCCTCGAACAATGCCTCGATCTCGTGGAGGCCGCGCTCGCCAGCGGCCGCGGTCAGCCGAAACCGGAAGGCGACGACTGGCTCGAAGGCCAGGGCGTCGCGTTGAGCATGCTCGACAGCGCCCCGCCGTTTCACCGCTCGGAAGCCCGCATCGATCTCCTGGCCGACGGCACCTACCGAGTCGCCGTGGGCGCGACCGAATTTGGCAACGGCACCGTGACGGTTCACCGTCAAATCGCCGGCACCATTCTCGGCTGCGGCGTCAGCCGCATCCAGGTCATCAATGCGGACACGGACAAGGCGGGCTACGACACCGGCACCTTTGGCAGCGTGGGCACGACGATCACCGGCACGGCGGTCAACCGGGCCGCGGCGGCCCTCAAGACGCAGATGCTCACGCTGGCCCAGCGTTACAGCGGAAAGCCGGCGGCCGACTGCACGCTCGGAGACGGAAACATCCAATGCGGCGACCGCACACTGTCCCTCACCGAATTCCATGCGCTGGCCACGCGCGATGGCATCAAAGTCAACGCCATGCGCAAATGCGCGGGCGAGACGCGCACCGTCACCTTCAACGTGCAGGGCTTCCGCGTCGCCGTGCATCGCATCACCGGCGAAATCCGGATTTTGCACAGTGTCCACGCCGCCGACGCCGGCTTTGTCATGAATCCGATGCAATGCCGCGGGCAGGTGGAGGGATCGATCGCCCAGGGCCTCGGCTGGACTCTTTTCGAGCGCATGGACTTCGACGGGCGCGGAGCGGTCACCAATCCGACCTTTCGCAATCACCGGATTCCGTCGTTCGCCGACATCCCCCGCTCCGAGGTTTATTTTGCGGACACCTACGACACCGTCGGCCCGCTGGGGGCGAAGTCCATGAGCGAGAGCCCGATCAATCCGGTGGCGTCGGCGCTGACCAACGCCCTGCGCAATGCGACGGGGATCCGCTTCACGCGCCTGCCCTTAAGCGCGGATCGGATTTTCTCCCAATTAGCCAAACTGCCATGAGCGCACCCTCCGTTTTAATCGCCACCGCGCGGGTTCGCGCCGGACAGGAGAAGGCCTTTCTGGCATGGCAGGTTCGCCACAATGAAACGATTGCGCGCTTCCCCGGCTTTGTCAGCAGCGACATCATGCCGCCGGGAGCGGCGGGGAGCGCGGATTGGACGATCATCCTGAATTTTCAGACGCCCGACCAGGTGCGCGTGTGGCAGCAATCGCCCGAGCGCGCGGCGCTGATTGCCGAGATCGTGCCCATGCTCGAAGGCGGCAATCTCGGCGAAGTGATGTCTGCGCCCAATGTGGAGGCGAAGCCGGAGTCCAACGTCA
>JBEKZN010000237.1:0-3871 GCA_049509815.1 Opitutales bacterium | reverse complement strand
GGTTGGGTTTGGATCTTCAGGGAATGGGACGGAGGGGGCCGAAACGGCACGAGGAGTGCTGCGCGGCGGGACCAATGTGGTTGACGCTTATTATGATCCGGGCACCGGTAACCTCAGCAATTCCAGCGAATCAAATTACACCACGATCGTGGCGGATTTCGACGACGGCACCATAGCCAACAATACGTTGGCGTTGTACGGCTCGTCGGCAACTCCGACATCATTGGAATGCGGTTTGGCTGGGGGCGACAGCGGCGGCGGAGTTTTTGCCAACATTGCAGGCTCGACGGTGCTTATTGGGATCAATGATTTCAACGGTCCCGGAAATTTTGGATCAAACACGCAGTACGGGGCCATTTTAGGCGCCACGCGGGTGTCGTCGTACGCGTCGTGGATTGACTCGGAGGTGCCGGAGCCGGGCAGCGCGGGGTTGGCGGCGGGCGCGGTGGCCGGGTTGCTGGCGGGCGCGCGAAGATTGCGGATTAGTGGTTTGAAGGTGCGGCGACGGGCGGGGGCAGGTTGAGGAGTCCAACTTCCTCGGGAAGCAATTGGTCGGTGGGGGTGAGCTGGCGAAGGGCTTTGGCATCGTCCTCGAGCCCGTTGGCGCGCAAGACGGTGGCAAAGACGGCGCGCCAGGACGGACTGACCAGGCTCCAGTTGATGGGCAGCCCGGCGAAGACATTCATCGCGGCGGCGGGCTGGCCGGCCTGAAGGTAGCCGAGCGCGAGGGTAATGCGGTACGAGAGGATGGAGGGATAGAGTTGAACTTGCTGGCGGGCGGAATCCAGTTCGGCTTCGGTGGGCGGGTTGAGGAGGAAGCCGGTGTACAGCACGTCGTTGCGGACAACGGGATCGGAAGGGTAATATTGCGCCATCTGGGCGAGGACTTGATGGAGCGCCTCGGTGTGCTGTTCGCGCCGTTCGAGGGCGACCCATTGTTCGAAGGCGCCGCGGCGCTGGTCGAGATCGTTGATCAGGCTTTGGTAGGCGGAGCGGGCGATGTCGTCGAGGCCGAGCTTCGCGGCGTAGGCGGCGACGTTGGCGAGCTTGATGGGTTCGTTGGCGACGGCGAGGCGCACCTGGTCCCAGGCGAGGTCGGCGCGGGGGCCTTCGCCGAGTTCGGTGAGGGTGCGGGCTTCAAAGAGCAGGCGCAGCTCTTCGGGAATGGGCGGGTCGGGTTGGTCGAGGACATCCTTGATGGCGGCCCATTGCTTGAGTTTGGCCATGGCGTCGAGGCGGATGAGAAACAAGTCCTGGCGCTGGAAGGCGGTCTGGTTGTCGATGAGTTCGAGCACGGCGGGGTATTTGCCCTGGCTCATGAGCCAATGGCCGAGAGTGACGAGACTGCCGGGGTCGTTGGGGGGAAAAAGCTCGCGGGCGTCGTTTTCGAGGGCCTGGTCGTCGGCGCCGGGGAGCCGGCCGCGCAGGGCGAGCGCGAGGAGTTTGTCGTTGCGGTCGGCGAGGGGGTGGTCCTGAAGGCTTTGGGCCAGAGCCTGGATTTGAAAAGGGTCGTTGCCCGGGTAATCGGCGAGGTCGCGCAGGGCGCGCAGCCCAAGCTCGTCGGAGCGGGTGGCGAGGAGGCGCAGGTGCTGGATGCCTTCGGCTTTGATTTCGGGTTCCGATGAAAGCTGCGTGGCCTGAACGTAAACGAAATGGGCGTCATCGGGGACGTTGTTGCTCTTGAGCACGCGTTGCGCGGCGGCCAGGGCCTCGGGCCATTTGTAGAGGGCGAGATCGAGCCGGGCTTCGGTGAGCCAGGTGAGGGGATTTTTGGGGTCGGCGGCTTGGAGGATTTTGAATTGATCGGCGGCGAAGGAAATTTCGTTGGCGGCGAGCGCGGCGAGCACGACTTCCCGGAGATCGGCGGGGTCGTGGGAGAGCCGCCAAGTACCATACCACAAAGGCACGGCGTGGGTGGGGTCGAGCAGGGCGTTGACAATGGCGGCCTGGCGCAGGACGCGGGCATCGCGCGGGTACAGTTGCAGGGCGACCTGGGCCTTTTGCTTGGCGAGGGGCAGGTCGTTGGCGCGCAGGGCCTGGCCCGCGGCCTCGGAGAGTTGCAACGCGCGCCAGAGTTTGAAGCGGTCGTAGGCGGGTTCAGCGAGCAGCGCGAGCGCGATGAGCGCGACGACGAGCGCGCTCAGGCCCGCGTAAAGCCAGATTCGAGGACGAGGTGCGCCGGGTTCCACCCTGAGCAGCATGGCGCAGAGTCGCGCGGAAGGCCATGTCATTTTGCAGAGGGCGAACGGCGGCGCGCACTTGACGGGTGAGGCGGGAGATTCTAAGAAGTGACGCCATGAAGGTGTTGTTGCACATCGCAGGGATATGGGTGATGGCCCTGGGGCTGGCCGGCTGTTCGACCACGAATGACCAAGGGGTGAACATCAACCATTCGACGGATATTTTCGGGGCCGCGCCGGCGCCGCATGCGAGCACGACGCCGGCGGCGGTCAATGCGCCGGATCCGTCGGCCAACAGTTGAGCCGCAGCGGCTTCAATCTTTCCAGATGACGGTAAGGACGTCGTCGGGAATGCGCAGGGGTTTCAGCGACGCAGTGGAGGCGTCGAGCCATTCCTTGGGGTAGGGCGGGTGCGTGGGCGGGGTGGCCTCGGTGCCGCCCCAGAGCGAGGCGTGAAGGCAAAAGGCGATGGGGCCGCCTACCGGTTTGGGGGCGGGGACGGCCTGGAGCCGCAAGGCGAGGCCGGCGGGATTATCCAGCGTGGTGTTCTGCGGCATGAGCCAGACTTTGGATTTACCGGACGGCTTGAAGGCGACGACAATGTCCAGGAGGCCGGGAGTGCCTTTGGGCCTGGCGTCGAAATAGCCGGCAGCGGCGGCGTTAAGGGCCTTGACGTAGGAAACCAGGTCAACCGAGGTTCCGACACGCTGTGCCATGACTTCGTTGGTCTGGTACAGCGCAATGGAAAGCAGGCGGTAGGATTGCGCCGCCGCGGCTGCCGGCAGCGACACAGCCAGGATAAAAAAAAGCAGGGCAATCTTGCGCATGGTTGGCAGGGTAAATCAAGGCGGTGTGAACACGGTGGACAATCGCGCCGCGGTCAATTTAGGCTGTGCTTACGTTCTCTCTATCACATACCCCCAATTATGAAAATCCTATTGCGACTACCCCTGGTTCTGGCCGGCACCACGCTGTTTCTGGCCGGTTGCGCGAGCAATCCGCCGGCAAAAAATCCGCCGCCACCGAGCGCGGCCAATTCGTGGGCGCTGGCGAAGCCGATCGTGGTTCCGCTGGCGAATCCGCGTTCCATTGCGGTGGACGCGGCGGAGAATTTGTACATCGCGAGCGTGGAAGACGCGATGATCTACGAAGTCAACCCGCGCGGCGGATCCGTGGTGGTCGCCGGGGCGCTGGCCGGGCCGGCGGCCTTGAGCACGCCGTGCGGCGTGGCGGTGGACGCGGCGGGGAACGTTTATGTCGCGAACACCGACGATGAAACAATTGCAAAGATATCGACCGCCGGCGTGTTCACGGTGCTGGCCGGTTCGTCGGGCAACGCGGGCTCCGCCGACGGCACGGGCAGCGCGGCGCGGTTCAACACGCCCACGAGCGTGGCGGTGGATGCGGCGGGCAACGTGTATGTCGCGGACAACGCGAATGCGGAAATCCGCAAAATCACGCCGGAGGGAGTGGTCACCACCCTGGCGGGGCAGGCCGGGAGCACGGGCAGCGCAGATGGCACGGGCAGCGCGGCGCGCTTCAACACCCCGCGCGGCATCGCGGCGGATGCGGCGGGCAATGTGTATGTCGCGGACGAGGGCAATTCCAACATCCGCAAAATCACGCCGGCGGGGGTGGTGACGACGCTGGCGGGCGCATCGGGAGTTTCGGGGGATGTGGATGGCGTGGGC